>NZ_CAAAFT010000067.1:54518-55401 GCF_900634765.1 Candidatus Protofrankia californiensis
CTGGAAACACCGTTCCTGCGCGACGCCCTGGACCGGCTCGGAATCGAGATTCAGGTCGGGCAGCGCCACGAGTACAAGAACGCTGTCAACACGTTCGTGGAACGCGATTTCACCGCTGCGCACCGCGAGGCCAGCGAGCGGATCGTCGCGTCCAGCCTGTCCATGATTATTGACGGCATCGCCACCGGCCGCGGCCTGTCACCGGGGCAGGTCCGTGAACTGATCGACAACGCGCCGCTGTCCGCCGAGCAGGCCCGGCGTGCCGGCCTGGTCGACCGGTTGGGTTATCGGGACGAGGTGTACGCCGCCGCCAGGTCCCACGCCCGCCGGACCGCGGGCAGCAGCGCCGGCCGTGAGACGGGCGACAGCGCCGGTGGCGATGTGGGCGCCAGCAGTGACGTCGAGGCCGGTGCGGACACCGCGGGCGGGGATGACCGCGACGGCGTGTCCCTGATGTACCTCTCCCACTACCGCCGGGTGGCGCTGCGCCGGGAGGCGTCCCGGCTGCGCGTGCCCGCCCCGGTACTCCACCGGGGTCTGCCGTCGTCGAAGCCGGGCGGGAAGGCTGTCCGGCACGGGGTCGAACGGCACAAGGTGATCGCCGTCATCCACGGGACCGGGCCGGTGCTGCTCGGTCGCGGCGGGCGCGCGCCGTTCGGGGGTCCGGTGATGACCTCGGACGCCCTCACCGCCGCCTTCCGGGCGGCAGGCCGCGACGACGACGTTGCCGCGGTCGTGTTCCGGGTGGACAGCCCCGGCGGCTCGTACGTGGCCTCCGACCTGATCCGGCGGGAGGTCGAACGGTTCCAGGCGACCGGACGTCCGGTGGTGGTCTCGATGGGCTCGGTGGCGGCCTCCGGCGGGTATTTCGTCGCGCTCGGAG
>NZ_CAAAFT010000067.1:55426-60845 GCF_900634765.1 Candidatus Protofrankia californiensis
CGTCCGGTGGTGGTCTCGATGGGCTCGGTGGCGGCCTCCGGCGGGTATTTCGTCGCGCTCGGAGCGGACGCGATCGTGGCGCATCCGGGCACCCTCACCGGGTCCATCGGGGTGTTCGGCGGCAAGCAGGTCGTCCGCGAACTGCTGGACAAGGTCGGCGTGCGCTTCGGTGCGGTCGCCGAGGGAGAGAACGCGCTGATGACCTCCCCGCGGCGTGAGTTCAGCCCGTCCGAACGCAAGAAGCTGGACGAGTTCCTGGACCGGATCTACGAGGACTTCGTCACCAAGGTCGCCGTGGGCCGGAGGATGTCGCCGGAGGCTGTGCACGAGGTCGCTCGAGGACGGGTGTGGACAGGCGCCGACGCCCGTGAGCGCGGCCTCGTGGACGTCCTCGGGGGGCTTTCCCAGGCATGCGAGCTGGCCTGGGAGAAGGCCGGCCAGCCCGCGTCGGTGACCCCGCGGCTGCGTGTCCTGCCGAAGCCGGCGCTGGTGGACAGGCTGCGTCCACCGCGCTCCAGTGAGGAACCCGCGGCTGCCGGGACGGGCGGGGCGCCCCTGAGCGGTCTGTCCCTGACCGGTCCGCCTTTGACCGCTCTGCCCTTGGCCGGCGCGGTGGTTCTGGGAGCGTCACTGGAGTTGATGGCGCAACGGGTCATCGGCGGGGCGTATGCCACTGTCGGTGGTGAGGCATTCGCCGCCGGCTGGGGTCCGCTGGCGGTGGCTGCGGCCCGGGCGGGCCTGCCGGTCGGCGGTCCGCTGCTGATGCCGCCGCTGGGCTGTGTCACCTGACCGGCCCAAAAAGTCCCTGACCGGCCGATAAGCTCCCTGACCAGCCAGAGATCACTGATCGGGCGAAAGCGGCGCGATCATGTTCTTTCCGCGTCGCCCGCGACAGGCCCGGCGTGATCGGCCGCAGTACCGGTGGTACGACCTGCTTTCGGCGGCGTCGGCAGGGCAGGTCGCCTCTGGACCCCCTTGTCGTGGCGCCGACGGCGGCTTCGTCATCGCGCACTGGACCGGCTTTCGTGTCCGACGTGGCGTGCCGAAGGTGCGTGTCGTGAGCGCGGTGGCGATAGTCTCGGCCGGGTCGTATTTCGTCGGCGCTGCCGATGCCCGCCCTGTCGCACCAGTAGCGTTTTAGTCGGACGTGTCCGTTCGGATGTGCCACACCGGAGGTCGAGGCCCGTGCCGTCCATCGAGGCTGTAGAAGCTCGCGAGATCCTTGACTCGCGGGGCAACCCGACCGTCGAGGTCGAAGTCGTCCTGGAAGACGGCACACTCGGCCGCGCCGCCGTACCGAGCGGCGCGAGCACCGGAGCTTTCGAGGCCGTCGAGCTGCGGGACGGCGACGACCGCTATGGCGGCAAGGGCGTACGTAACGCGGTGGCCGCCGTGATCGACCGGATCGGCCCCGAGATCGTGGGGTTCGAGGCCACTGAGCAGCGGATCCTCGACCTGGCTCTCCTGGACCTCGACGGGACGCCGGACAAGTCCGCCCTGGGTGCGAACGCGCTGCTCGGGGTCAGTCTGGCGGTCGCCAAGGCCGCGGCCAAGGCGTCCGACCTGCCGCTGTTCCGTTATCTGGGCGGGCCGGGCGCGCACCTGCTGCCGGTGCCGCTGATGAACGTCGTCAACGGTGGTGCGCACGCCGACACCAACGTCGACATCCAGGAGTTCATGATCGCTCCGATCGGGGCGGCGACGTTTGCCGAGGCGCTGCGCTGGGGCGCGGAGACCTACCATGCGCTCAAGAGCGTGCTGAAGGCACAGGGGCTGGCCACCGCTGTCGGTGACGAGGGTGGTTTCGCCCCGAACCTGCCCGCGAACCGCGCCGCGCTCGACCTGCTTGTGGAGGCCATCGGTAAGGCGGGGTTCCGGCCCGGGGAGGACATCGCCCTGGCCCTCGACGTGGCCTCGACGGAGTTCTTCGACGACGGTGCCTACCGGTTCGAAGGTGCCCGCCGCAGCGCGCAGGAGCTCAGCGACTACTACGCCGAGCTGGTATCGGCCTACCCGATCGTCTCGATCGAGGACCCGCTTGCGGAGGACGACTGGGCCGGCTGGGTGCAGCTCACCGCCCGTCTCGGTGGATCGGTGCAGCTTGTCGGTGACGACCTGTTCGTCACCAACCCGCAGCGACTTGCCCGCGGCATCGCCGAGAAGGCCGGTAACGCTCTGCTGGTCAAGGTCAACCAGATCGGCACGCTCACCGAGACCCTGGACGCGGTGTCACTCGCGCACCGCAACGGTTACCGGTCCATGATCTCCCACCGGTCCGGCGAGACCGAGGACACCACCATCGCCGACCTCGCGGTCGCCCTCGATGCCGGGCAGATCAAGACCGGTGCTCCGGCCCGCAGCGAGCGGGTCGCCAAGTACAACCAGCTGCTGCGTATCGAGGAGGGGCTCGACGACGCTGCTCGATATGCCGGGGCGGGGGCCTTTCCTCGCTTTTTGCCGACAGCCGGGTGACACCGGTGCCGCGCCGCACCACGTTCACCACCCGGATGACCCTGTTGCTGGTGGTGATCTGTGTGCTCGTGCTGACTCTGGCCTATCCGTTGCGGCTCTACCTGCGGCAGCAGAGTCAGATCGACGAGCTCGCGGCGCACAACGCCGAACAGCGCAAACGGGTGGAGGCCCTGAAGACCAAGGTGGCCGGCTACGACGATCCGGCGTGGGCCCAGGACGAGGCCCGGGTTCGGCTGCATTACACCCGGCCCGGGGAGAAGGTCTACCTGGTACCGGCGGCGTCGGCCACGCCGACCCCGACCCCCCCGGCCACCGCGCGATGACCGGCTGTCGGGGCGGTAGTACACCCGGCGAGGCCGCCGTCGACCCGGAGGCCGCCGTCGACCCGGAAGTCATTGTCAGCCCGGAGGCCGCCGAGGTTGTCGGGACTGCCGAGGTCGTCGAGGTTGTCGCGCGTCAGCTCGGCCGGCAGCCGCGGGCGATGCACCGAGTCGCCCACTGGTGCTCCTGCGGCCTGCCGGATGTGGTCGAGACCTGGCCCAGGCTGGCCGACGGGACGCCGTTCCCCACGTTGTACTACCTGACCTGCCCGCGGGCGGCGTCGGCGATCGGGCGGCTGGAGGCGTCCGGCCTGATGCGGGAGATGACCGAGCGGCTTGCCGCCGACCATGACGGGTCTCTTGCCTGCCGTTACCAGGCGGCGCATCGCGACTACCTGGCCCGCCGGGACGCCCTTGCCGAGCTGCCCGGCGCGCCGAGCGCGGGCGGGATGCCCACCAGGGTGAAGTGCCTGCACGTGTTGGTCGCCCACAGTCTGGCAGCTGGCCCGGGGGTGAACCCGTTCGGTGACGAGGCCCTGGCCCTGCTACTGGACTGGGGTGCCCGCGGGCCGTGCGTGACCGCTGGTCCGTGTGGATCCGGACGGGAGGGTGGATCGTCGTGACCCGGGTGGCTGCCATCGACTGCGGCACCAACTCGATCCGGCTGCTCGTCGCCGAGGCGGCGAGCGAGGCCGACGCCGGGCACGCGCCGGGTGGTCATGCCGGTCATGTCGCGGATCATGCTGGAGGTACGGGCCGTGCGGGAGGCAGGCGTGCGGCCGCCGGCGTCCCCCGACTGCGGGATCTGACCCGCCGCATGGAGATCGTCCGGCTGGGAGCCGGGGTGGACCGTACCGGCGAGCTGTCACCCGAGGCGCTGGATCGGACGTTCACGGCGCTGCGCGACTACGCCGGGGAGATCGACCGGCTCGGCGCGTCCAGAGTGCGGATGGTGGCCACCAGCGCGACCCGGGATGCCCGCAACCGGGACGTCCTGGTGCACGGGGTCCGCGCGATCCTCGGCGTCGAGCCGGAAGTGATCACCGGCGACGAGGAGGCCGCGCTGTCCTACGCCGGTGCCACGGGGGAGCTGCGAGGCCACCCCGAGCCGTTCGTCGTGGCCGACATCGGGGGCGGGTCGACCGAGCTGGTCCTCGGGGACGCCGTGAAGGTGCACGCGGCCAGGTCGGTGAACGTCGGCTGTGTGCGGCTGGCCGAACGGCATCTGCACGACGACCCACCCACGGCCGGGCAGCTGGCGGCGGTGGTCGCCGACGCCCATGCCGCGTTCGACCTGGCCGAACAGACCGTGTCGATCCGCTCGGCCGCAACCCTCGTCGGGGTGGCCGGGACGGTGACGACGGTGGCAGCCCTTGCCGCGGACCTGCCCGGTTATGACCCCGACCGGATTCACCTGTCCGTGACATCGGCATCGGACGTCGCCGCGGTGGCCGACCGGTTGGCGGCGATGTCGCATGCGCAACGGGCAGCCCTCCCGGTGATGCATCCCGGTCGGGTTGACGTGATTGTCGCAGGGGCTCTGGTGCTGCGGACGCTGGTCGAGCGTGTCGGCGCGGCTGCCGTGATCGCCAGCGAGCACGACATCCTCGATGGTATCGCCCTGTCACTGCTCGGCTCGTAGGTTTCCCGGGTCCTCCGAGCACGCGAAAACCATGATCGCACGCTCGTTGGCCAGCTACTCGTCGGCCGGCTGGACAGGTCTAGTCTTGTGGCTCGATGGACGAGCTCTGCAACGGCGTACGCGACCTCGACGCTTTTGACGGCGCCGACGGTACCGGCGGGGCCGACGCCCCTGGCGGTGTCGGCGGTACCGCCGGCGTCGGTGATGTCGATGACCGGCGTCCGGTTGCGCCGGGTTCGGGCTGGCCGGGGGATCCTGCCTCGGTGGTGACCCCGGTGGCCGTCACGTCAGGTGATGTTGAGCGGCTCGCCGCTTCCGCGACCGACACGTTCGATCTTGACGCCAGGATGTCGGTGTGCCGGGCTTGTCCGCGTCTGGTCGGTTGGCGGGAGGATGTCGCCCGGCTGCGGCGGGCCGCTTTTGCGCGTGAGCGCTACTGGGGTCGACCGGTTCCGTCGTTCGGCCCCGCTGACGCCCGGGTACTCGTTGTCGGTCTGGCGCCGGCGGCTCATGGCGGCAACCGCACCGGGCGAATCTTCACCGGGGACCGAAGCGGTGACTGGCTGTTCGCGTCCTTGCACCGGGTCGGGCTCGCACAGTTACCGACCTCGGTGTCGGCTGGTGACGGCCAGCGTCTGATCTCCACCCGCATCGTGGCCGTGGTTCGGTGTGCTCCGCCGGTGAACAAGCCAACCACACAGGAACGGGACACCTGCCGGGGATGGCTGGTCCGTGACCTTGAGCTGTTGCGGCCGACTCTGCGTGCGGTCGTTGTGCTCGGCGGGTTTGCCTGGACGGCCCTGTGGCCGGCGCTGGAGCGGGCCGGTTATCGGGTGCCGTCGCCGCGACCGACATTCGGACATGGCCGCCGTGTTGTCCTTGCGGATGTTCCCACGCACTCTCCGGCAGAGCTGCAGCGGTATGGGACGGGTTCAGCGCAGCGAGTTGCCACTGAACCCGCCACTGAACCCGCCACTGAACCTGC
>NZ_CAAAFT010000067.1:61055-67703 GCF_900634765.1 Candidatus Protofrankia californiensis
GTTCAGCGCAGCGAGTTGCCACTGAACCCGCCACTGAACCCGCCACTGAACCTGCCGCTGAACATCGTGCGGGGTTGGTTGTCTTCGGCTGCTACCATCCCAGTCAGCAGAACACGTTCACCGGACGGGTCACCGCCGAGATGATCGACTCTGTGCTTGACAACGCGGCGGGCGTAAGTGGTGCGGTTGGTGATAAATAGCTGAACCGCGGTCGACGTACGCGCCATCGGGTTGATCTCCGCGTGTTGCACGTCACGTGAGTCCGTCGCTCACCGGCGGCGTATCCGCGGGCATAGTCGCGTGGTGGCGAGTACCTTTTTTGTATGAGCTTTGGACAACCTCCGCACATCCTTGTTGTGGGTGGCGGTTACGTCGGTATGTACACGGCTTTGCGTCTTCAGCGTCGCCTTCGCCAGGGCGAGGCGACCGTGACGGTGGTCGAGCCCAACTCGTACATGACATATCAGCCGTTTCTTCCCGAAGCGGCGGCAGGAAACCTCGAGCCACGTCACGTCGTCGTACCGCTACGTAGGGTGCTGAATGGTTGCAGGGTGGTCAGTGGCAGCGTGACCGGGATCAACCATGCCCAGCGAGTCGCCCATATTGCACCGAATCAGGGCGCGCCGCATGAACTCCGCTATGACGTTCTGGTCGGCTGTCCCGGATCGGTCGCCCGGACGCTGCCCATCCCGGGTCTTGCGGAGCTGGGTATCGGTTTCAAGAGCGTGGCCGAGGCGATCCACATCCGGAACAAGGTCATCGAGCGAATGGATGCCGCGGCGTCCAGCACCGATCCACAGTTGCGGCGCCGTGCGCTGACGTTTGTATTCATCGGTGGCGGATTTGCGGGTATCGAAGCGATCGCCGAGCTTGAGGATATGGCCCGGGACGCCTGCAAGTTCTATCCCGAGTTGTCGCCGTCGGACATGCGCTGGGTGATGGTCGAGGCGAGTGGGCGGGTGCTGCCCGAGGTTTCGCCGGCGATGGGTCTGTACACGCTGAAGCAGCTCGAGCACCGCGGTATCGAGATGAAAATCAATACCCGGGTGAAAAGCCTTGTCGACGGTCATGTCGTGCTCGACAGCGGTGAGGAGTTCGACGCCGAGACCATTATCTGGACCGCCGGGGTCAAGGCCCACCCGCTACTCGCCAACACCGATCTCCCGCTCGACGACCGGGGCCGGATCAAGGCGACGGCGTTCCTCCAGGTCGACGGCGTCGAGCAGGCGTGGACAGCGGGTGACTGCGCTGCAGTGCCCGACCTTACCAAGGGTGAGGGTTCGACCACTGGACCTTCTGCGCAGCACGCCGTTCGCCAGGCCAAGGTGCTGGCGGACAACATTCTCGCCGATCTCCGCGGTGAGCCGATCGCGCCGTACGAACACAAGTACGCCGGAAGCGTGGCCTCCCTCGGGCTGCACAAGGGTGTGGCCGACGTGTACGGGATGAAGTTGCGTGGCTGGCCCGCGTGGTTGATGCACCGTACGTACCACCTCAGCCGGGTGCCGACCTTCAACCGCAAGGCGCGAGTGCTCGCGGACTGGACGCTGTCGCTGTTCTTCCGGCGGGAGATCGTCTCGCTGGGAGCCTTCGCCGACCCCAGGGCGAGCTTCCGTGAGGCTGCAAGCCCGCCGGCCACTCCGACGCCGGCGGCGCAGGTGTCGGCTGCTCCGGAGCCTGTGCTTTCCGGGAAGCCGGCAGGGCGGGCGGAGACGAACGCTTCCTCCGGGCCCGCTCGCAAGTCGCCTGCGCCCGCCAGGACTGTGGGGCCGGCCAAGGCCTCCGGGGGAACATCGGTGGCGTGACTGAGAGCGACCGAGGGTAGGATCGTCGCGGTTCGCGACTCCCGGACGCACCTCGCTTCATCCTTTCCGTGCGTCACCACTCGCACCGCCACCACCCGCACCGTCGCTTCGCGGCGGCACGGATCCTCAGTCGCGGCGGCGCGGGTTCCCGGTGGCGGTGGCGCGGGTTCCCGGTCGCGACGTACGGGTACTCCGGCTCACCCGGCCGGCGCCCACATACCTCCGGCGCCTGTCTGCTGCCACCTCGTGATCCGCTCATCCGGACACCGCCGACTGATCGAATGTTCTGTCTTCAGGTGTTTTTACCCCGGAGACAAACCGTACAGATCAATTTGTAGCGATTTAACACTAGATGCCCGCTGTAGGTCACTACAGCGGGCATTTCCATGAGCGGGTGCCCTGCACGGTTGGAGCTCCCAGCGGCCACCGTCCACCGGAGAAACGGTGCTGTGGCGACCGTGGACACTGCATGGCCCGGATACCGGCCACGGGGCGTCGTCGGTATCCGATGACCGTCCGTTCGAGTGTCCGACCGGTTCCTGGGTGGCTGACCGGCCGCCGCCTGCCTGAGAGCGGCGCGTGCGCGAGGTGCGGTCCCCAGGCGCCCCGACTGTATTGCCATCTGGTCATACCGTGATCAATCGCCTACCTTAAGTAGACGAGTCGGGCGTGAGTGTCACAACGAGTTGCGGATCGGGATGGTACGGTCACTTCTCACACTTTCTTCATGTTGTCTCTTTCACAAATCCTACGTAGCGTGGTAGAAACATCTCCGATGTAGCCGAGCCGGTGTATCCCAACAGGCAGAGGAGGCTGTCCTAAAAACAGCTTGAGTGTCGGTTCGACTCCGACCACCGGCACATTCAGGTGCGTTCTGTGGTTGCCGGCCGGATCATTCCGGCCGGCAGTTCACCATGCCATCAGACTATTCGTCTGAATGCCTCCCCGTCATTGACGGGTGACCCTTTCTCGTGCTGGTTGCCGTCCCGACACCGGCAGTGCCGTCCACGAGTTCTGCGATCATGCCGGCGAGAGCTCTGGGCGATCTTGTGGGTGCTCCGGTGCCGTCGGGTGACCGTTTGCAGGACTCCGGGCACAGTCTCCGCGTGGGGCGTTCTACTCTGTATTCCGGACGGGTTCGCTGATCGTGTTCGCTGATCGGATTGGTGTGCGGCGCGATCGACCGGGCTCGACAGCAGCTGCGATCTGCACGCCCGGCTGGATGCGGGTGGCGGAAGGAGTCGTGTCCTGATGGCCGAGATGCGCTCGTCGAATCCGGTGTTCAGCCGGCGTGGATTCACCGGCTGGTCGGCGCCGCCTTCGGGGTACGGCCCCGGAGGCTATGCGCCGCCGGGCGCGGGAGCCCCGCCCACCCCGACACCGGAACATCTCGCCGGGCTGTACAGGGCGCCCAGCGGGTTGACCATTGACGACGTCGTCGTCCACACCCTGGGCCTGTTCGCGGTGATGGCCGTTACCGGGGCGGCCGGCTGGGTGATCGCGCCGACCGCCCCCGCGGTCGGGTTCGCGGCGATGCTCGCCGCGTTCGCGCTGTGCCTGGTGATCTCCTTCGGCCGGCGGTTGCGGCCCGCGCTGATCGTTCTCTTCGCCGCGCTCGAGGGTTTGTTCGTGGGCGCGGTTTCCCGGTTCTACGAGGACGCCTTCCACGGGATCGTGCTCCAGGCATTGCTCGGGACCGCCCTGGTCTTCGTGGCCATGCTCGTGGCCTACCGCAGCGGTCGGCTCCGCGCGACCGGTCGGATGGTCCGGATCGTCTACGGATCGCTGCTGGGTGTGATCATGCTTGGCCTGACCGACCTGGTGATCAGGGCGGTGTCGGGCAGCCATCTGCCGATCATCAATGACGCCTCCCCGCTCGGCATCCTGTTCAGCATCGCCGTGCTCGTGGTCGCGAGCCTGCAGTTCATCCTTGACTTCGACTACATCGAGCGGGCGATCGCCGCTGGCGCTCCCCGTGAGGAGGCGTGGCGGGCCGGGTTCGGACTGCTCGTCGGCTTCGTCTGGACGTACCTGGAGATGCTCAGGCTGCTGTCGAAGCTTCGGGGCTGACTCCTCGGGTGTGCCGGCTTGGGGTGCTTGAGGTAGCCCGTAGAGGTTTCGCGGCAGGCCGCGGGGATGGGGCCGGTGGCGTTCCACCGGCCCACCGCCACCTGTGGTGACGATCGGCTGGTCAGCCGGAGCGGTCGGGACCGGCGTGCTCGATCTCGATGCTGATCACGCAGCGCTGGTCGCGGACCATGGCGGCGCGATAGTCGTCCCAGTCCGGGTGTTCACCCGACAGCGTGCGGTAGTAGTCGACGAGGGCCTCCATGGCTTCCGGCAGCGAGATGATCCGCGCGCGGCCGCTCACCTGAATCCACGGCCCGAAGAAGCTGTCGGGAAAGACGCACAAACTGGCCCGCGGGTCGCGGTACAGGTTGCGAACCTTGTACGCGGTTTCCCTGCTGCTGATGACGAGTCTGCCGCCGGTGTCGACGCCGACGGTGACCGGTGACATCTGCGGGGTACCGTCCTGCCGGAACGTCGCAAGGACGGCCTGGTGGTTGTCCCGGACGTAGGCCCGAGCCGCTTCGATGTCCATTGGCTGATTCTCGCCCAACCGGCCCGGTGGTACCGCGCCGGATAGCACACCTGTCGCTCGTCCAGAGCGCCAAAGACAGCGCGATCATGTTTTTCGCGCTGTCGGAGGCCCTTGTCCCCGGGTTGCGCCGAGGGGGAGGACGACCGGGATCGGTCCGTGGGTCACGGCATATGGGGACCGGTGTCGGGCCGGTCGGGCGAGGGGGTTGTTGTGTCAGGTCCGGATGGCGCGCCTGCGCAGATCCGCTTCGTGGACCACAGCCGCCGCATAGCAGTGGGGAAGCCCGTGCTCATCCCGTAGCCAGTTGACGCGTTCGGAGAAGCGAAGGAGACCAGGCCCTCGGTCCAGGCATCCCAGCCAGTGGCCGACGTCGTGTCCGGTGATTCTAGGAATTCGTTCGATAAGGCTGTGGTGGGTCTCTTCGGAGCGTTGTTGCGACATTGGCGCCTCCAGTACGCACTGGTCAACCAGTCATGGAAGGAGCGTGCACCACCAGTCGGACAACGGCAAGACCCGCCACGGCTGTCATGGGGTAGCCTTTATGGATGGCCGAAGCGGGTCCCCTGACGATTCGGGATCTGATCAATTCGGACGTGGCTGTTCGGGATGCGCCCATTGCGGAGCTGGTCGGTGAGGTACGACGGCTGCACGACCGGATCCACGGGTGGTCACCGGCTTCCTGGCGGGAGCCCTGTACCACCTCCACCTCCGGGTCCGGCGCCAGCTCGTCCGGATCCGGATCCGGGTCCGCCGTCGGCACTCGCGCCGACCGGGTACGTGCTCTTGCCGTCGAACTCGCTGACCTGGGGCGCGAGGCAGGATCCGGGGTCCCCGCGGGGGTCGGTCCACCGCACCTGGCCGACCACGCTCTCGCGGATCAGATCGTCGTGCTGGCGACGGACGTCATCGAAGCGTTGGTCGCGGACGCTGCCGGTGATACCACTGTGAGTGGTTCGTCCCGTCGAAATGATCTCGCGGCGCGGGCTCGGGCGGCCATGCACACGGCTCGCATGGATCTGGAGACTCCCCGGCCGCGACACCGTGGGGGAGGTTCTTGAGGGCGGCCGGCGCCGGTGACCGGGCGTCCCGGACGGATATCTCACGGATCCGTGGAAGCGCGCCGAAAGGTGGGTTTTTCAGGAGGGTATGTGCCAATCGGCGTTGACAGCCTTTATGAGGATGTTGGCGGCGATTCGGGCCCCGTCGAGTGTCAGGTGGACACCGTCCCTGGTGCGGGCCAGCACGGTCCGCCCGTGATCGTCGGTGAGGTAACTGCTGTATTCTCCGTTTTTCGACAGCCGATCATCGATATTCACGAAACGAGCGCCCGGAACCTCCCGGACGGCATCCGCGGTTATCTCGCCGAGCTGGCGGAAATAGTCGTTGAGGGTGGGTTCGCGAGTTGGTGGCAGGCTTATCCAGTATACTCGCCGTCTGCCGCCGTCGGACCAGATCCGCAGGATGGCGACGGCCCGCCGCCGGTACTCCGCACGCCATTCGGGTGATCCGGTCCGCAGCACACTCCCATCCGGCATCGTGATTGCCTGCCCGTCGTTGCCGCCGAGGGCGACCACGATCGCCTCCGGATCGCGGTTTGCGATCTGTTCGCGAGCGTGCCCGGCCCAGTCGAAGAAGTCCGGACGCACCAGGCCGGTGCCGGACCGGGTGTCGGTATCGGCGTGGATCGTCCCTGCGGACGCACTGGCGAGCATCGGCCCCAGCCCGTCGGAAAGGGAGTCCCCGGTCACCAGGAGGCGAAGTGGTTCGGCGGCGCTGGGAACGCGCAGCCGAGGTGTTGTCGTGCCGGAGCTGCCTGTTCCGCCCGGCTGCGGGGTCCCCGCGCCGGTAACGGTGCGGGGAGGCAGGGCCGTCCGATCATCGGCCGACAGTTGGGACGAACCGCCTGCGCCCACCTCGTGCCCGAACGCCGCTGCCAGCGTCCGGGTGACCCCGTCTAGGCCGGTTACGCTGGTGATCCGGTCGAGTGGACGCCCTACGGCGAGCACAAGGCTGCGTGTTGCCCCGGGTGACATGCCCTCCCCGGCGTGCACCATGCGCGAGGCATCGAACACGAGGAGCATGCCGAGACCGGTGGCGACGAGCCTCGTGGCGCGTCCGGCGTGCACAGCGCTTCCTGGACCGCAGCCCGGGGCGTGGCGGTGCTGTTGCCGGCTGCGTCTCCCGCAGACGGACTGGGGTTCGACCATGGTCGTTCCGGTCGTTCCGGTCGTTCCGGTCGTT
>NZ_CAAAFT010000067.1:68022-76847 GCF_900634765.1 Candidatus Protofrankia californiensis
TGGTCGTTCCGGTCGTTCCGGTCGTTCCGGTCGTTCCGGTCGCTTGGGCTGCCCTGGTTCTCTCGGTTGCCCCGGTCGGTGGGGCGTCGGTGTCCCTGGGGACCCGATGCTCGGGAGGCCTCCCGGCCGCATGAACCCGTTCTCGCTCGTTCATCACGTCCCCGAAAAGGTGGTTCCACTCTCGGACCTTGAGTGGCCGGATACCTTCAGCTATTTCTGGTCCGATTGCGATTACTCTAAGTATCGGATGTGATCGATCCGGGCGTACGCGGGGATGGTGCGGCTGGTGCCGTCCGCCTGGGCCGGCGTGGACTCCTTGTGCACAAACCTGGCCTGTCCGTACCCGTCCCGGTAGTATCCGGACATCGCCAGTTGGCCGAAGAATGCGCGATCACCGTTGTTTTCACGTACCCGGAGAGCGCAAGGAGTCTAGGTACCTCGTACCCCGAGTGCATTGTGCCAGTCAGCCTGAAGGACCAAAGGTAGTGCGATCATTCTTTTCTCGCGCTGCCGGAGGCCCGGGTCCTCAAGCCATCAGGAGAGTAGGCGCGGTCATGCAGGCTTTCACTCTGCCGGACTTCTACATGCCGTATCCAGCCAGGATCAATCCTCATCTGGAGCGTTCCCGCGAACACAGCGCGGCCTGGGCCCGGCAGATGGGCATGCTTGAGGCGTCCAAGCCCGGTGGCGGTGTCGTCTGGGACGACGCGGCGTTGGCCAGGATGGATTACGCGCTGATGTGCGCCTATACCCATCCGGACTGCGACGGCCCCACCCTGGATCTGATCACCGACTGGTACGTCTGGGTGTTCTTCTTCGACGACCATTTCCTCGAGCACTTCAAATACTCCCGTGACCTTTCCGGGGCGAAGGCGTACCTCGACCGCCTCGAACTGTTCATGACCGCGGAGGGCGAGACGCCGCCGGAACCGACGAACCCGGCCGAGGCGGGGTTGAAGGACCTGTGGGAGCGCACGGTACCGGCGATGTCGAACGGCTGGCGGCAACGTTTCACCATCAGCACGCACAACCTGATGGTGGAGTCGATGTGGGAGCTGGACAACATCAACCGCGGTCGGATCGCCAACCCGATCGAGTACGTGCAGATGCGGCGGCGGGTCGGCGGGGCGCCGTGGTCGGCCAACCTCGTCGAGTACGCCGTCGGCGCGGAGATCCCCGACAGCATCGCCGGGACAAGGCCGATCCACGTCCTGTCGGACACGTTCTCCGACGGGGTGCACCTGCGCAACGACCTGTTCTCCTACCAGCGTGAGGTTCAGGAGGAGGGGGAGAACTCCAACGCGGTGCTGGTCTTCGAGCGGTTCTTCGACTGTTCGACGCAGGAGGCCGCCGAGCTTGTCAACGACCTGTTGACCTCCCGGCTGCAGCAGTTCGAGAACACGGCGCTGACCGAGGTCCCCGGCCTGCTGGCCGAGTACGCCGTGCCCGCGCACGAGCAGATCGGGGTGGCGGCCTACGTCAAGGGCCTGCAGGACTGGCAGTCCGGCGGACACGAGTGGCACGCGAGATCCAGCCGGTACATGAACGACGGCGCCGTGGCGGGCCCAGTCGGTGTGCTCGCAGGCCCGACCGGCCTGGGCACCTCCGCCAGCAGGCTGGTGCTCTCCCCGGGGAGGCTGGGTCTGCGGGTCAGGTCCCGGCAGTATTCCCACACGCTGTTCCAGCCGGTGGGACATCTGCCGTTGCCGGACCTCTACATGCCCTACCCGGTCCGTACCAGCCCCCACCTGGATGCCGCGCGGCAGTACGCGGTCGGCTGGGCGCGGCAGATGGGCATGTTCGACTCGGTGCCCGGCGTGGAACTCGGCGGGGTGTGGGACGAACGACGTTTCGGCGGCTTCGACTTCGCGCACTGCGCCGCGATGATCCACGCCGATGCGGGCCCCGAAGAGCTCAACCTTTCCTCGGACTGGTTGGCCTGGGGAACCTACGGTGACGACTACTTCCCCCTGGTGTTCGGGACGACCCGCGACCTCGCGGCGGCGAAGCTGTGCAACGAACGGCTGCCCGCGTTCATGCCGCTGGACGCCGGCATCACCCCGGAGCCCGTGAACCCGATCGAGCGGGGTCTTGCGGACCTGTGGCGGCGCACCGCGGGGCCGATGGCGCTGCCCGCGCGCAGGCAGTTCCGCAAGGCGGTGGAGGACATGACCTCCAGCTGGTTGTGGGAGCTGGACAACCAGGCCCAGCACCGTATCCCCGACCCGGTCGACTACATCGAGATGCGCCGTAAGACCTTCGGGTCGGACATGACGATGAGCCTGGCCCGGCTCGCACACGCGGACGTGGTACCCCCGGAGATCTACCGGACCCGGACCCTGCGCGAGCTGGACACCGCGGCGCAGGACTACGCCGCTTTCACCAACGACCTGTTCTCCTACCAGAAGGAGATCGAGTTCGAGGGTGAGACCCACAACCTCGTCCTGGTCGTGGAGAACTTCCTCAATGTGGATCGCCTGCAGGCCCGGGACATCGTGGCCGACCTGATGACGGCCCGGATGCAGCAGTTCGAGCACATCATCGCCAACGACCTGCCGGCGCTGTTCGACGAGTTCGACCTGGACGAGCCGGTCCGCGACATTCTCACCCGCCACGCCGACGACCTCAAGGAGTGGATGTCGGGAATCCTGGAATGGCACCGCAGGTGTGTGCGGTACACCGAGTCCGAACTCCGGCGCAGCCGGATCCCGGCTGCGCCGGCGGACTTCTCGTTCCTGCCCACCGGGTTGGGTACCTCGGCGCTGCGGGTCGCGGCATTGGTGGGCAGCGGTGGGCTCCGTTGATTGGCTGATTCGCCGGTCGCGTCGTCGTGGCCACCTGAGCGGGGTCAGAGCCGTCGGTCCTGGCCCCGCCTTCCACGTGATCGTTGTTCAGAACCGGAAGTACACGAAAGGTGCGACGTCCTGCCGGCCGACAATGGTGTGGGCCAGCAGGACGAACGCAACGATGCCGACGACCTGGCCGAACATGCTGAGCCGCGAGAAAAGGTCCTGGGCGTGCAGCCACCAGTTCTTCGGCACCATCTGGGTGGCGAGCCCGGCGGCTATGGCGAGCAGAACCGTCCGCGTGACCATGGGCGCGGGTCCGGGCGCGGTGAACAACCGGACGAATATGTCCATGGCCGTCCCGAGATCGGGCGAGCGGAAAAGGACCCAGGTCGCGCAGACGAAATGGAAGACGGCCACCCGCCCCAGCCACGCCCGCCCATGGGAGCGTAGGCGTGCCACCGTGAATGCTCCTCCGGGGGCTGTGGCCACGGCCGTGGCCGTCATGGCTGCGGGAGTCATGGGCGTGAGGGTCATGGCGGTGAGGCCGGCCACCGTGGTTTCGGGGGCGGCCGCCATGGTGACAGCGTCCGGAACGAGGGGCGGCGTGCCGTGTAGGTGTGGTCGGCGTCCGACCCACCAGCGTTCGGCCGACAGCGCCGCACCGTGTACGGCGCCCCAGATGACGAACGTCCAGGCGGCGCCGTGCCAGAGCCCGCCGAGGGTCATTGTGGCCAGGAGATTGGCGTAGGTGCGGCGAGGGCCGGCGCGGCTGCCGCCGAGAGGGATGTACACGTAGTCGCGCAACCAGCGGGACAGGGTCATGTGCCAGCGTCGCCAGAATTCCTGCAGGCTGGCCGCGGTGAACGGGCGGTCGAAGTTGTCCGGGAAGTGGAAGCCCAGCAGAAGGGCGATCCCGACGGCCATATCAGAATAGGCCGAGAAGTCGCAGTAGATCTGGACGGCGTAGCCGTAGACGGCTACCAGTACTTCCGGTGACGAGTGTTGGCTCGGCGTGTTGAGGACCGGGTCGACGAGCTGGCTGGCAAGAAGGTCGGCGAGCGCGACCTTCTTGAACAGCCCGCCCGCGATGAGGAAGACCGCCCGGGTGACCTGCACCTGGTCGGGGTTGCGGGGGGCTGCGAGCTGGGGGATGAACTCGTCGGCCCGGACGATGGGCCCGGCGACCAGGTGCGGGAAAAATGCCAGGTACACCGCGAAGTCGATCGTTTTCGCGGGACGGATGTGTCCACGCCGGACGTCGACGAGGTACGACATCGCCTGGAAGGTGAAGAAGGAGATGCCTACCGGCAGCGCGACCTGGAGCAGCGGGAGGGGGGCGGGCAGCCCTATGCGCTCCAGCGTCCGGTCGACGGAGAGGGCGAAAAAGCCATAGTACTTGAACCAGCCGAGCAGCCCGAGATCACATACGATTCCGACGGCGAGGATGCGCCGGTGGGGCCATCGCCCGAGCGCGCCGGCCGTCGCCTGGTTGACGACTGTCGAGGCGAGCAGAAGAAGGGCGAAGCGTTCGTCCGCGTATCCGTAGAAGAAGTACGAGCAGCACAGGATGAACGGCTTCCACAGGCGTGGACGGGGCATCAGACGCCAGGAGGCCGCCATGACCACGACGAAGAACGCCGCGAACTCGATTGTCGGGAAGATCACCTGTACCCGTCCTCACGGTTACCTTGGGCACCGATTTTCTGACTCAATGTAGCCGAATGGGTGCGGTGTGTTCTAGATCTCGGACGCTGGACGTGACAGGTGTCAGCAGATATCGGCGGATGCGAAAGGTTTGCGCAACGCAGCTGACGAAACCGTGGGCCACAGTGCCCGGCGGCCGGGCCACCTTGCCCGGCAACGGCGGTGTCGTGGGTGCGCCTGACGGCATCGGCGCTCCCGCTCGAGCCCCGATGCGCGTTCGATGTCACCCGAATAGGTGACCTATGGGCAAACTTCGCGGGATTACGAGCGTCAGCGGCGAACGCTCGCTACCTTCCGTCTATGGGCACGGTTCAGGCCAACGGCATCGAAATCGCGTACGAGCTGCACGGTGACTCCGGCGGCTTGCCACTCGTCCTGGTCGGCGAGCTGGGCCAGCAGCTCGTCGGCTGGCATCCCGATCTTATCCGGGCTATGGTGCGTCGCGGCTTTCAGGTTGTCGTGTACGACAACCGGGATGTCGGTCTTTCCACCCATTTCGATCATCTTGGGCAGCCGGATCTCGCGGCCGCGATGTCCGGGGATACCGATGCCATCCCGTACACGCTCGCCGACATGGCAGCCGACGCCATCGGCCTGATGGACGCCCTCGGCTGGCAGTCGGCGCACGTTTTCGGGATCTCCATGGGCGGCATGATCGCCCAGACCGCTGCACTGCACTTCCCGAACCGGGTACGCAGCCTCACCTCGGTCTCGGCCACCACCGGCAACCACGGGGTGGGTCAGGCCGCCTGGGACGCTGCCGCCGTTGTGCTCCGCCCGGTGGCGGCGAGCCGAGAGGCGTATGTGGACGGAGCCGAGCAGATCTACAACATCATCGGCTCGGCCGAGTTCCCACACGACCGCGGGTGGATACGGGAGCGGGCCGGGCTGGCCTGGGACCGCAGGTACGACCCGCACGGAACCGCGCGGCAGCTGATCGCGATCCTGGCCGCGGAGGACCGGACACCCGATCTCGCCCGGCTGGAGATCCCCACCTTGGTCGTGCACGGCACGAACGACCTGCTGATTCCGGTGGCCGGCGGGCGCCTGACCGCTGCCGTCATCCCGTCCGCGGAGCTGTTGGAGATCGATGGCATGAGCCACGACATCCCACGCCAGGTCTGGGACCGTCTGCTGGACAAGCTCGACGACGTGGCCCACCGGGGCGAAGCGGCCACCGCGGCGCGTCAGGCGACCATCCCCGTCGCCGTCACCGGTCGTTCGTAGTCCTCGCAGCCGGACAACGCCCCGGCTCGCCGGTTGGCGTCCAACCCGCCGGTGTCCAACGTCCTGGGCGCGAAAGAAACATGATCGCGTTGTCTTTGTCCCTCCGGCCACCCGGCTGCCGTTGGCCGATCGAGCGTCCTGCCCCCCGGGCGTTCTTGCTACTGCGTGTCCGCAACTATCATTTTTGTGACATCTGTCCGTAGGTGTAGCGGTGGGGGGTGCTCATCCGGGATGTAACAAGGGATGGAACGGTACCTCCCACCCGGCCAAAGGCCACGCGATCATGGTTTTCGCGTGGCCGGCGGCCTGAGGGGCGTTGGGGCCAAAGGCTGCGCGATCATGGTTTTCGCGCGCCCGGAGGCCTCGGAGGCGCGGGTGCAGGTACGGGTCGGCGTACGACGAGGTTGTCCGTCCTTGTCTGCATATTTCTTCCATGACGGCAACTGATGACGATAAGGGATAAAGGCCATTCGAACAGTTTCGGTGCTGGGCAACCGTCCGGCGTTCGTCGAACGATCGTCTGTTCTCGTTGGCGACGCGGGTGACGGACGGCTACGACGATCCACCCCACTGCTCGTCGGGCTGGCGGTGGTGATCACACTCGGGACGCTGGCGTTGGTGGTCAGGCAGGCAGGTCTGCGCGAAGGCGAGCGCCAGCGGCTGTCCGACCGCTCCCGGGTTGTCGAACGGGTCGCGGAGAACGCCTCGAGAATGCACGACCCGCAGCGGACAGCCGCGGCGGCCGCCGGCTCTTCCTTCGCGCCTGACCAGCCCGTCCACAACCAGAAGTTGCTGCGGCAGCTGGTGATGGCGCCTCCCGGGGACATGAGCCTTCTGGTTACCCTCGTCGATTCGGACGGCACGTCGCTGGCTACCGTCCCGGACGGGCTGCAGGTACCGCTTGCCGGTCTCGGCACGGCCTGGACGGCGGCGCTGGCGGGGCGTCCGGCCATGTCGCCGGTGTTCATCCTGCGTGACGTACCGGTGCGGGCCACGGTCGTGCCGGTGGGTGCGTCCCGCCCGTGGGCCGTGCTGGTCCGCATCGTCGACGAGGGGGTGGCCCGGGAGAGCAGTGAGAAGTTCGCCGCCCTCGTCAGCGGGTCGGGCAGCCTCTGCGACGTCGATGCGTCCGGCGTCGCGGTCGCCTGCTGGAAGCAGGACCTGCGCGGTCGGCGCCTGGTCGAACCGGGCGAACTGGCCGGTCTGGTTCCGGGCACGGTCCGGGTGTGGACGTCGGACAGCGCAGAGGGACAGGTGACCAACGTCGCCGAGACGCAGCCCACGACCGGTTACACCACGATCTTCCAGCAACCCACCGCACGGCTGTTCGCGGACCTGCGGACCGCGCAACGTCACGGGAACCTGACGCTGCTGGCTGTCCTGGCGGTCTGCGTCGGCGGTCTCGTCGTGTTCGGTCTGCGCCGCGAGCAGGTCGCCCGGCGTGCCCGAGCGCGTCTGCACACCATGCTCGGAGGTGTCCGGGACATCATCCTGGTCGTCGGCGACGAGCAGAAGATGACCTTTGTCAGCCCCGCGGTACACGACCTGCTCGGCTACGGCGCGGCGTCCTGGCTCGGTCGCGTGCTGACCGACTTCGCCGATCCCGACGACATCGGACGGATCCGGCGGCTGCTGGCAGACCCGGGCGGGGGTGTCGTCTTCGACATACGGCTGACCACCGCCTCCGGCGACCTGCGCTGGTTCGACCTGGAGGCCAGCGACCTCACCGGCCATCCGGAGCTCGCCGGTGTGTTGGTGACCTGTCACGAGGTCGGGGAGCGCAAGGACCTGCAGGATCAGCTGGGTTACCAGGCGTCCCACGATCTGCTCACCGGGCTTCCCAACCGGGTGGTCTTCATGGACGAGCTGGAAAGGGCGGTCGGTACCGCCCGCGCGGGCGGTGCGCCGTTCGCGGTGCTGTTCATCGATCTCGACCACTTCAAACCGGTCAACGACGGTCTCGGTCATGATGCCGGCGACGCTGTCCTGCGGGTCGTCGCGGAACGTCTCGTCCAGACCCTGCGTGACGGTGACCTGGCGGTCCGGTTCGGCGGTGACGAGTTCGGGATCCTGCTGCGCGGCGCGGACGAGGTATCCGCCGGCGCGGCCGCCGACCGGATCATCAAATCGGTGCGCGTTCCGATCATGGTGGACGCCTCGGCGGTTCGGGTCGACGCCAGCATCGGTATTGCGGCGTCGACGCTCGAGGCCGCGGCGCCCGAGCATCTTCTGCGCGCCGCGGACAACGCCATGTACGAGGCCAAACGGGCGGGAAAAGGCCGTTTCGCCGTGGCGTCCACCACGCCGTCCACCAGGGCGTCCGGCGCACAGCCCGGCGTGCAACCCGCCGTACCCGTCACCGAGATCCACGACGGGATGCCCCTTCCTCCGCCCCTGCCCGAGCCGCGACGCCCGGCAGAGCAGCCGGCCGAGCGACGCTTCCCCCCGCCGACCGGGCCCGGTTCCACCCTGCCCTGTGACTATCCCGCCCGCAGCCGCCTCGGCCGACTGGGGCCGCCGCTGGTGGCGGGCGGAGCCCTGCTCGCCATGGCCGCGGTCAGCCTGTGGCTGCAGACGCAGGCCCGGCACACCGCCGAGCGGCAGCGCCTGGCCGAGCACGTGACGCTCACCGCCATCGTGGCGGACTCCTCCGCGCACAGCGTCGACAGCCAGCGTCTGATCGCGGCTGTTTCCGAGGCGTCCTGGTCGCTGAGCGATCGGGCTCAGGACGCCGGCACCCTGCGGTCGTTCGCCGGATCAGGGATCGGCGGAAGGAACTACGTCTGGGCCCTGGCCACCGTGGACGGCGAGGTGCTGGCCGCCGAACCGCCGTCGCTTACCCTGCCGATCGGTCCGGGTGATCCGGCGTGGCAGACCGCTCGCGGGGGACGGGCCGGCAACTCACCCGTGATGAACGTCGACGGGGTCTGGCGGGACTACGTGACGGTCCCGGTCCTGCGCGAGGGCCGGCCGGTGGCGATCGTCGTCATGGGCGAGTCGCTGCGGGACTCGCCCAGCCAGGCCAACCTGGCGACCAGCGGCACGCTCGGGTTCGTCGTGGGCGGCCTGTCCGTGGTGGATCCGGCGGGAACGGTCATGTTCTCC
>NZ_CAAAFT010000067.1:76872-77807 GCF_900634765.1 Candidatus Protofrankia californiensis
GCGGGAGGGTGAGGCCAGGCAGATCGATCTGGCCGGCGCCGGCGACCGCATCACCATCGCCTCTCCGGTCGCGAATCTGCTCAATGGCGGCTACCTGGTGTTCCAACAGCCGGTCCCGGCCTTCTACCGGGACATCCGTTCCGGTCAGCTCACCCGTGACAGCAGCCTGCTGGCCGTCGTCGGTGCCGCGCTCGTCGGGCTCACCGTCCTCAACGGCCGGCGCGAAGCGGCGATCCGCCGGGAGCAGGGGCGCCTGCAGGCCCTGCTCCACAACGCCCATGACATCGTGATCGCCACCGGAGCGGACGGGAGCGTCACCTTCGTCAGTTCCGCCGCCGCGCTCCTGCTCGGCCTGCCGGCCTCGTCCTGCCTCGGCCGGCAACTGTCCGACATCGCCTACCCGGACGACGCGGCCACCCTGGCGGAGTTCCTGCACCGGGCCGCCGAGGCCGGGACCGCCGCGGTCCGCGACGTCCGGCTGTCGACCGCGGGCAGCGGCCACCGCTGGTTCGACATCGAGGCGATCGACCTGCGCGACCGCCCGGAGGTCGCCGGTATCCTGCTGACCTGCCACGAGATCGGCGAGCGCCGGCTCCTGCAGGACGAGCTGCGCTACCAGGCGTTCCATGACGCCCTCACCGGCCTACCGAACCGGGCGCTGTTCGCCCGCCGGCTCGACGCCCTTGCCGCCGAGCGTCCGACACCGGCGTTCGCGGTCCTGTTCATCGATCTCGACCGGTTCAAGTCGGTCAACGACACCTACGGCCATGACGCCGGCGATGAGGTACTGCGGATCATCGGTGCCCGCCTGCAAGGGGCCGGGACGGAGCAGGACGCCGTCTGCCGCCTTGGCGGGGACGAGTTCGCCGTCATCCTGGGTGACACCGACAGCGCCCGGGCGCGCGATGTCGCGGACCGGCTGCTGGAGTCGATCC
>NZ_CAAAFT010000067.1:78317-85672 GCF_900634765.1 Candidatus Protofrankia californiensis
GCGGGGACGAGTTCGCCGTCATCCTGGGTGACACCGACAGCGCCCGGGCGCGCGATGTCGCGGACCGGCTGCTGGAGTCGATCCGGCGGCCGATATCGGTCGCCGGGCGTTCCGTCACCGTCGACGCGACGATCGGTGTCGCCCTTGCGGAGTCGCAGGACGCGCCCCCCGGCGCGGTCGTCCGCAACGCGGATCTCGCGATGTACCGGGCAAAGGAGGCCGGTCGGGTGCGCCAGGCCGCCTGCGTGCCCACCGCCGGCCAGCCCTGACGTCACAGCCAATCATGGGCGCGTGGGTGCGCGCCGCCGGACCCGGCCTAACCGGTGGTCCGCCGCCGTCCGCCGCGGGCACGCAGGTAGTCGCGCACGACGTAGCGGCCGAGCGCGCCCGGATCCGGGGAGAGCATCCGACCACCGTTGCGGCGGACGACCTCGTCGACGAACTGGACCAGCCGTGGTTCGTCGTCGAGCATGAAAACGTTGATGGTCGCCCCGCGGCGGGTGAGCCGGTCCACCTCGGCCAGGGTCAGTTCCAGGGTCTCCGGGACCGGCGGCCAGGAGAAGGACGGGGTCCCGTTGCGCATGAGGTGCGCAGTCGGCTCACCGTCAGTGATAATCAGCACGACCGGTTCGGAATCCGGGTACCGCGACAGCAACCGGCCCGCGATCATCAGAGCGTGCTGCAGGTTCGTACCCTGTACGACCTCGGAGTCCAGGCCCGCCAGCTCGACCGGACGCAGCAGACGGGCATAGTCGGAGAACCCGACCAGATGGATCGTGTCCTGCGGGAACTTCGTGCTGATCAGGGTGTGCAGCGCCAGCGCCGTCGACTTCGCCACTCCCCAGGTGCCCCGCAGCGCCATCGAGTAGGACAGGTCCACCAGCAGGCAGACGGCCGCGGAGGACCGGCGTTCGGTCTCGGTCACCTCGAAGTCAGCGACTTCCAGCCCCACCGCCCCGTCCGGGCCGCTCGGACCCGCCCGCAGCACCGCGTTGCGTACCGTGCGCACCACGTCGATCGGCTGCGTGTCGCCGAAGTGCCATGGCCGGGACGTCCCGGTGGGCTCTCCCGCGGCACCGGCGTCCCGGGAATCGTGATCGCCGCGTCCGCGGGCGTCCATGCGCTGGAAGATGCGTGACAGCGCGCTCTGGCCGATCCGGCGGACCGCCTGCGGGGTCAGTTCCAGCTTGCCGGCATTGCGGGTCAGGAAACCCTGGCGCTCCAGCTCCTTCTCGATCTGCTGGAGGGTACGCAGGTCGTCGACGGCGTCCCGGCCCAGCGCCCGGGCGACCGCGTCCGGGTCGACGTCGTCGAGGGACGCCCCGGGGTAGTCCTGCGACAGCGCGGCGGCGAGCTCGTCGAGTTCGGCCAGCTCCTCCAGGACGCTCGTGGCCTCGCCCAGCCCAAGCGCTGTGTCACCGGTCATCGGGTCACGGAAACGGCCGCGCCGGCCCCAGCCGAGGTCCGGACGGGCGGCGCGCAGCGCCTGCTGCAGCCGGGACAGCTCGGCCGCCATACCCAGGTCGGCCATGGCCGACGCCATCAGATCGGCCAGCTCCTGGCGCTGCTGGGGGGACAGGCCCGCCAGCAGCCGGGCAGCGGCGGCGGCGCGGCGCGCCAGCGAGTCCACCAGCTCGTCCAGGGACTGCGGGTTCTCCGGGAAGAAGTCGCCGAACGAGCGCATGAAGTTCGCGAAGGCGTCGTCGGTGTGCTCACCGCGGGCGTCGGCTTCCAGCATGTCGTTGAGGGCGCCCAGCATCTCGGTCACCCGGGCCATGTCCTGCGGTGTGGCGTTCTCCAGCACCTGTTTCATGCCGCGGAACTGCGTGTCGAGTACCTCGCGGCGGAGCAGGTCGGAGATCTTCTCGAAGGTCTCGCGCGCCTGTGACGAACGCCACTCGTAGGTGGACAGTGCGTTCACGGCCCGAGCCGGATCGGCCGGCAGCGCGTCGAGTTCGGCCTCGCGCAGCCGGGCGTCGTCGGAGGGGTCGGGGAACAGCTGCGCACGCTCCTGGCCGACGGCGGTGTCGAGGAGTTCACGGACCTGTTCCAGGGTGCCGTCCAGGCGGCCGCGCGCACGGGCCTCGCGCCGGCGGCGTTCCACCTGCCGGCGCAGGTCCTCAAGCCCGCGGCGCTGGTTGGTACCGCGCCGCAGCAACGCGTCCAGCGCCTCGCGCGGGGTGCGGCCGTCCAGGATGTGCTCGGACATCTCGTCGAGCGCGCCCGCGACGTCGAACGGGTAGGCGAGCGGGTCCGGGCCGCCGTCCCACGGGCCGTACCGGAAGCCCGCCGACCCGGTCGGATCGCTCATGCGCCGTACACCGTCCGGCCCGGTAGTTCCTCCTTGGCCAGCCGCCGGTTGAGGTGCAGGCCCTCCATGGCCAGTTCCAGCCCGGCCGCGGCGAGCCCCGGTGCCTCGGCGCCGTCGATGCCCAGTTTCGTCAGGATCGCGGCGAGCCCCGGCACCGGACCGACCCGCCGCAGCAGTTCCGCAGCGGGGACGAGGTCACCGGTCTCGACCGGCCCGTCCACCTCGAACCGCCGTTGCAGGCCGGCGAGGTCGGTGCCGGCGAGCCGGGCGCGGAAGGTTTCGGCGACGGCCCGGCGCAGCAGGTGCGCGAGGATCTCGTCCTCCCGCCCTTCCTCGAGCTGGTCGAACTCGATCTTCCCGCGCACCGCGGGCACGATCGCCGCAAGGTCGACGACCCGGGCGGTGGGGACGTCCTCGCCGGCCAGGGCCGCGCGGCGTACCGCCGAGGCGGCCACGGTCTCCGCGGCGGCCACCGACAACCGGGCCGACACGCCGGACCGGCGGTCGACCTGGGGTGCGTCGCGGACCAGCCGGGTGAAGCGCGCCACCACCTCCAGCAGGTGGTCCGGGACGGCGGGAAAGCCCAGCGGCGACTCCTTCCAGTCCAGCACCGCCTCCTGCCGGATCAGGGCCAGTTCGTCGTCGAGCCGCAGCGGGTAGTGGGTGCGGACCTCGGCGCCGAAGCGGTCCTTGAGCGGCGTGATGATCCTGCCGCGGTTGGTGTAGTCCTCGGGGTTCGCCGAGGCGATGAGGAACAGGTCCAGAGGGAGCCGCAGGATGTAGCCGCGGACCTGGATGTCGCGCTCCTCCAGCACGTTGAGCAGGGAGACCTGGATGCGTTCGGCGAGGTCGGGCAGCTCGTTGACGCTGAAGATGCCCCGGTTGGTGCGCGGTATCAGGCCGTAGTGGACGGTCTCCGGGTCGCCGAGGGTACGGCCCTGCGCGACCTTCACGGGGTCGACGTCACCGATCAGGTCGCCGACGCTCGTGTCCGGCGTGGCGAGCTTCTCGCCGAACCGTTCCGACCGGTGCTTCCAGGCGACCGGTGTGTCGTCGCCGAGCTCGGCGAGCAGCAACCGACATCCGGTGCACACCGGCGCGTAGGGATGGTCGTTGATCTCGCAGCCGGCGACCACCGGCGTCCATTCGTCCAGCAGACCGACCAGGGTGCGGATCAGGCGGGTCTTGCCCTGCCCCCGCTCGCCGAGGAAGACGATGTCGTGACCGGCCAGCAGCGCACGTTCCACCTGGGGGAGCACTGTGTCGTCGAAGCCGACGATGCCGGGGAACCGGCTCTCGCCGCTCGCCATTCGGGCAAGGGTGTTGTCCCGCAGCTCCGTGCGTACGGACCGATGCCGGTGTCCTGAGCCGCGCAGGACGCCCAGTGTTGTCGGTTCGGGGGACGGCGGCGCCGGGGACCCTGACAGATCGAGCACCAGTTGACGGTACGTCCCCGCGCTCCGTCGCGCAGGGAAGTCGCATTGTGTCCACGTCCGGCATGCCGGGTGTCCACCGGTCGGCATACCGGACGTGGGGGTGCGCACCGGTCGGTCGGCCGGGGTATGTCAGTGGGAGTACGGCTCCACCGCGACGATCTCAACGGTGGCCGAGCGGCCGTTGGGCAGGGTATAGGTGACGGTGTCACCCGCCTTGTGGCCGGTCACGGCTCCGCCGAGCGGCGACTGGGCCGAGTACACCTCCAGCGACGTGCTGTGGTCCTCCCTGGACCCGATCAGGAACTTCTCCGTGCCGTCGTCCCCGGCGAAGCGCACTTCGACCACGGTGCCCGGACCTGCCGCACCGTTGAACTGCGGAGCCTGCCCGACTCGGGCGTCACGCAGCAGGTCGGTGAGCTGCCGGATGCGCGACTCCATCTTGCCCTGCTCCTCCTTGGCCGCGTGGTAGCCGCCGTTCTCCTTGAGGTCGCCCTCCTCGCGGGCAGCTTCGATCTTGTTGGCGATCTCGACACGACCGGTCCCGGTGAGGTGGTCGAGCTCCCCGCGGAGCCGGTCGTACGCCTCCTGGGTCAGCCACGTCTGCTGCGACACGCGTCACGCTCCTAGATTCCTGAAGAGGCCCGGAAACACGGGAAGAACCATGATCGTTCATCCTCCGGACGCTCGTACTTTCGACGGCCACACGACGCATACGACCGACCCGCGGTGAAGTCGGTCGTATCTCGATTCGGCCTCGTCGGGCCCATACGGACCCCTGGACAGGGACAGTGGGTCGGGTGCTCGGAAATTACGGGATGCACGGTTGGTCGAGAGCGGATTACGAGGTGATGGGACTGGGGCAAACGCCCAGCCTAACAGTTGGCGTTCGAGTCGGAACAGCGTGAGCAAGCGCCGCTGCTTGCCGTGCGAGGCGAACCAGGAATCGGCCGCGCCCTGGTCGCACGCCAGTGGCCCGAGCGGCTGTCAGCCGGCGCGGGCGATCTGACAGTCCTCGACCTCGACCACGTTCGCTTCCCGGGACGTGGCGAGTACGACCGTTGTGGTCATGACCCGCTGGCCGTCCGTAGCCGGACCGACAACGATGTCGGTGCGCCGGCCGACGACCTCGTTGTCCCGGGAGCGTGCGCGGACAGTGCATTGTGCCACGGCGTTGGGTGACTTTTCCACATCGAAGGTCAGCTGGGCCTGCGTCGGAGCGATCCGGTAGGCGCGGGTCCCGTAGTTCAGGCGCTCCGGATGGCCCTGGATCCACGCCGCTCCCACCGCGGCGACCACGACGATGACGAACCCCGCCAGCAGGAACCAGGGGGCGACCCGGATGCCACCGAGCCACGGGATGTCCAGGAGGCGTCGTGCCACGGCGAACATGCCCGACTTTCCCGTCGGGGAGCCGGGTGGCGTCGTAGTGGAGCCGGTCACGGAAGGCATCGGGAACAATGGTCGCATGTCCATGGCGATCAACGGGGGTGGCCTGCGACTCATGGCCGTGCATGCCCACCCCGACGACGAGTCCAGCAAGGGCGCTGCCACCATGGCCCGTTACGTCCACGAGGGTGCCGACGTCCTCGTGGTGACCTGCACCGGTGGTGAGGCCGGAACCGTCCTCAACCCCGCCCTGGACCGTCCGGACGTCCACGAGCGCCTCGTCGAGCTGCGCAGGGCCGAGATGGGCGAGGCGCGGCGCATCCTCGGCGTCCAACAGGTCTGGCTGGGTTTTCGCGACTCCGGACTGCCCGAGGGCGACCCGCTCCCACCCCTTCCGGAGGGCTGTTTCGCGCTCACGCCCCTCGCCGACGCGGCCAGACCGCTGGTCAGGTTGATGCGCGAGTTCCAGCCACAGGTCGTGGTCACCTACGACGAGAACGGTGGTTATCCACACCCCGACCACATCATGAACCACAAGATCACGATCGAGGCGTTCGAGGCCGCGGGTGACCCCGGGCTGTACCGGGAGGTGGGTCAGGACATCGGCGTGGCACCGTGGCAGCCTCTCAAGCTCTACTACCATCAGACGTTCCACAAGGAGCGGATGCTCGCCCTGCACGACGCCATGCAGGCAAGCGGGCGGGAGTCACCATACGCCGCCATGTTGGAGAAGTGGGTCGACCGCTCCGACGACTCCGGCCGGATCACCACCAGAGTGCCGTGCGGCGACTTCTTCGAGACCCGCGACCGCGCGCTGCTGGCACACGCGACCCAGGTCGACCCGAACGGACCCTGGTTCCGCGTTCCGCTGGAGATCCAGCGGAAGGCCTGGCCCACCGAGGACTACCAGCTTGCCCGGTCGTTGATCGAGGTGGGCATGCTGCCCGAGGACGACCTGTTCAACGGCATCCGCTGAGTCGTCCTTCAACGGCATCCGCCGAGCGCTTCGGGGACTTCGGCGATACCCGACCTTCGACCGGTTACCGCTGTCGACCGATCACCTGTCATCTATCCGCCGGTAACCCTGAAATCATCCGTAGTCGGGGCACGGTCGCTCGTCATCGGTCGTTGCTGGTGACGGAGGGTGTGACCGTGGGCATCCAAATCCGCGTACACCTTGAGACTGACGAGGGGATCACATCATGGCGATCTGGGATCGTCTGCGCACCAGTACCGCATCGATGCAGCAACAGCTCAACGCCAAGAAGAACGATCTGAAGAGTGGTGCCTTCAGGGATGCCAGCATGGCCATCTGCGCCCTGGTGGCCGCCGCCGACGGGACCATCGACCTGGAGGAGCGTCGCAAGGTCGCCTCGCTCATCGCTTCCAACGAGGTACTCCAGAACTTCCCCGCCGAGCAGCTCCAGCAGAAGTTCAACGACTACTGCAACAGGCTGCAGACCGACTTCGACTTCGGCAAGGTCGGTGTCATCCAGGACATCGGCAAGACGAAGAAGAAGCCGGCCGAGGCCCGCGCGGTGATCCAGATCGGGATCGTCATCGGAGGCGCGGACGGTCACTTCGACAAGTCCGAGCAGCAGGTCGTCCGCGACGCCTGCTACGCGGTGGGGCTGGATCCCAACGAGTTCGACCTCTGATCGCTAAACCCCAGCCGGTGCCTGATCGCCAGGCCACTGGCTCCGGCCGGAGCTCGGCGGCGTTTCTCGTCGCCTTGCCAGCCGTTTGCCCTGCTCGGCGCTCAGCAACGTAGGGTACGGGGGTGACTCTCGCTGGACAGCTCCTCGCGCTCGAGGTCAGCGCGGGCGCCGGCGGATTCCTCGTCGTCCTGCTGCTGGGCCTCGCCGCTGTCGGTCTTTTCGTGATGATGCCGCGCAGCCTGGCCCGGATGCGCGGCAACATCGCCAGCGGGCGGTTCGGTGACCGCGCGACCGATCGGAACAAGCCGGCCGGCGGTCAGGGCTCCGACACCGGTATCCCGCCCCAACACTCGCCGCGGCACGACCAGTAAGCGCCCCTGGGAGCTGCATCCCCTCAAACGCCCCCGCGCCGGATCAGCCGCGTTCCGTATCGGTCATGATGTGGACGGTCAGGCCTGGGCGCCGAACCGGGCATCTGCCGCAGGACGCCGCCGAGGGTGTAGGTGAAAACCGTTGGTATGGCAGCGGTTTCTACCTACGCTTTCAGCTCAGTCGGCGTCGGCT
>NZ_CAAAFT010000068.1:0-2422 GCF_900634765.1 Candidatus Protofrankia californiensis
TCGGCTCGGCGTTGACGCTTGATCTGAGCTCGGTGCTTCTTTCCTGCGATGCGCCGTTGGACGGCGCTTGCTGACGGACGGGTGGGGCGCCGCACGGGCGGCGGGGGACTGCTTGCCCTGCGCAGAGTTGTGATCAGCCTGGCCACGGCGGCCTCCCGGTTGCGAAGCTGCGACCGGTGTTCGCTGGCCGTGACGGTGAGGATGCCGTCGACCAGCCGGCCTTCCAGCCGTCCGAGCGCCCGCCCGCGCAGCGGCTCGGGTAGGGACGGCGAGCGGCGGACGTCGAAGGACACCTCGACCCTGCTGTCGGAGGTGTTCACCCCCTGCCCGCCGGGTCCGCTCGACCGGGAGAACCTCCAGGTCAGGTCGGATTCGCGCAGAACGAATCCGGGGCGTACCTGCATGGGTGGGAAGGCCATTCTCCCATGGTGACCGATCCCGGTGATCGCGATTCCGGCAGCATCGTGATCATAACCACGGTCCGGATACCCGACCCGGTCGCCGGCTCATCCATGCGATCTTTGTATCTGGGTCGGTCCGGGCCGCAACTGTTGCGGCTGATGAGGGTATGACCGACTGTCAGCTGCTGATTTCTCAACGATCGCGCGCCATAGTGTCCCGCGTTACGCTCGAAAACGGCAGGGCGGGAGGGTTCCGGCGTGATTACCAAAGGAGGACCCGCGTCCACTGTGAAGCGTCCATTGTGAAGCGCCCACACCTTGACGATCTTCTTGACGGACTCCTCGACGCCGGTACGTGGAGGTGCTGGGATTGCGCCCCCGAGCAGCCAGTACTGAGCGCCGCCTACGGTCGGGACCTGGCGCGGGCCGCCGAATGCAGCGGTGCGGACGAGTCGGTCCGCACCGGTGAGGGCCATGTTGGCGGTCACCGGGTCGTGGTCGTGGCCAGCGAATACGGCTTTCTCGGCGGCAGCGTGGGGATGGCCGCGGCACGTCGGGCCACCGCCGCGATCGAACGGGCCACCGCGCAGCGGCAGGCACTGCTGGCGCTGCCCGCCAGCGGCGGTACCCGGATCCACGAGGGAACCCCCGCGTTCCTCCAGATGCTGACGATCAGCAGTGCCATCGCCGAGCACCGGGCGGCCGGTCTGCCCTACCTCGTCTACCTGCGCCATCCGACGACCGGGGGAGTGCTCGCCTCCTGGGCCTCCCTCGGGCACGTCACGTTCGCCGAGCCCGAGGCGCTGGTCGGTTTCCTTGGGCCCCGGGTCGTCGAGGCGCTCACCGGCACGACGCTCGGACAGGATGCGCAGAGCCCCGAGACCCTGCGCCGGGCCGGCCTCGTGGACGCCGTCGTCACCCCCGATGACCTGCGGGAAAGCGTCCAGCGGGTGCTCAACGTCGTAGCGGTTGGGACCGCGGTTGCCCCCGCGGGGCGCGACGGCGAAGCGGATCCGCCGGCCCTCCTGGAGACGTCTGGAGCCGAGCCGTCCGGGACGGAACTGTCCGGCCCCGAACTGGCCGGGACCAGGCTGTCCGGAGTCGGGCCGTCCGGGATCGAACTGTCCGGCTCCCAGCCGTCCGGGAGCGGGCGGGATCCGTGGATGTCGGTGCTGGCCACCCGCGCGCCCGACCGTCCCGGCCTGCGCGAGTTCCTGGCGGCCGCGGCCAGCGACGTCACGCTGCTCGGCGCGTCCGAGCTGGGTCGGGGTGGCAGCCAGGTTGCGGACACTCCCGGTACACCGATCGTCACCGCGCTCGCCCTGCTGCGGGGGACACCATGTGTTGTCATCGGGCAGGACAGGTTGGCCCAGTGGCATCGGCGCATCGGCGTGGACGACCTTGACGCGGCTCGGGACGCGGTGCGACGGGCCGCGGACCTGCGGTTGCCGGTGCTCACCGTCATAGACACCCCGGGAGCGGAGCTGTCGGAGGCGGCCGAACGCCGCGGGATCGCCACGGCGATCGCGCGTTGTCTGGCAACATTGTTGACGACGCCGGTACCCACGGTGAGCGTACTGCTCGGGCAGGGTGCGGGCGGCGCGGCGCTCGCCCTGCTGCCGGCGGACACGGTCGTCGCCGCCGAGGACGCCTGGCTCGCTCCGCTGCCGCCCGAGGGCGCTTCGGTGATCATGCATCGGGATGTCGGCCACACCGCCGGCATGGCCCGCGGCCTGCAGATCACCGCCCATGACCTGCAGCGGCTGGGCGCGGTCGATCTGGTCGTCCCCGGCCCGGACGGCGGTCCGAGCAGCGGCCCGGGGACGGCGACATCGTCGGGCGCCTGCGGGCGGATGGCCGGTCTGGCCGAAGCCGCCGCCGGGTGCCTGCGGGCCGCCGTGGGGCTGGACCCGGCGACGAGGCTTGCGGCCCGACGCGACCGCTACCACCGTCTGTCGCCGTAGTAGCTTCCCCGTGCCGCCGTGCCGCCGTGCCGCCGTGCCGCCGTGCCGCCGTGCCGC
>NZ_CAAAFT010000069.1:0-3839 GCF_900634765.1 Candidatus Protofrankia californiensis
GGCCGGGTTCAGCCCAGGGCGATGTTGACGATCCGGCCGGGAACCACGATCAGCCGCTTCACCGTCCGGTCCGCGGTGTGTCGCGCGTACTCCTCGTGGTCGGTCACCGCAGCGCGGACGGTCTGCTCGTCGGCGTCCGCGGGGACGTCGACGGTGAACCGCACCTTGCCGTTGACCTGCACCGGCAGCGTCACCGTGGATTCGACTGCCAGCGACTCGTCCCCCTGCGGGAAGGGATGCAGGGCGAGCGAGCCGTCGTGACCCAGTCGCGACCACAGTTCCTCGGCGATGTGCGGGGCCAGCGGGGCGACCATGAGCACCAGCGCTTCGGCGAGTTCGCGCGGCAGCCCGCCTGAGCCGCCGTAGCGCTTGCTCACGAAGTTGGTCGCCTCGATGAGGCGGGCCACCGCGGTGTTGAAACGCAGGCCCGCGTAGTCCGCGCGGACCGCGAGGATCGTGCGGTGCAGCGTCCGGGTGGCCTCGGCGTCCGGCGGGACGTCGGAGACGACCGCCGTGCCGGTCGCCTCGTCGATGATGTTGCGCCACAGTCGCTGCAGGAAGCGGTGGGAGCCGACGATGTCGTCGGTGTGCCACGGCCGGTCCGCATCCAGCGGGCCCATGGCCATCTCATAGACCCGCAGGGTGTCCGCGCCGAAGCTGTCGTACATCTCGTCCGGGCTGACGCTGTTCTTCAGGCTCTTGCCCATCTTCCCGGACCGCCGGTTCACCGGCTCACCGTTGTGGGTGAACCCGCCGTCGGCGGTGCGGACGATCTCGGCCGCGGGCACGTACATGCCGCGGGCGTCGGTGAACGCGTCCGCCTGGATGTAGCCCTGGTTGAACAGCCGCTTGAACGGTTCCTTCGTCGAGACCAGCCCCAGGTCGTAGAGGACCTTGTGCCAGAACCGCGCGTACAGCAGGTGCAGGACGGCGTGCTCGACACCGCCGACGTAGAGCCCCACGCCACCGTCGCCGGGCGGGCCGTCCGGGGTGTGCATCCAGTAGCGCTCGACCTCGGCGTCGACGAAGCGCTCGCTGTTCGTCGGGTCGAGGTAACGCAGGTAGTACCAGCACGAGCCGGCCCACTGCGGCATGGTGTTGGTCTCGCGCCGGTACGTCCTCGGCCCGTCGCCCAGGTCGAGGGTGACGGTGGCCCAGTCGGTGATCCGCGCCAGCGGGGGGACCGGATCGCTGACATCGTCGTCGGCCATGGCCGCCGGCCGGAAGTCGGTCATCTCCGGCAGGGTGACGGGCAGCAGCTCGTCCGGGAGCGCGACCGGCAGACCGTCCTCGTCGAACACGATTGGGAACGGCTCGCCCCAGTACCGCTGCCGGGAGAACAGCCAGTCCCGCAGCCGGTAGGAGCGGGCCGCGCGGCCCGCGCCGACGTCCTCCAGCCAGCGGACCGTCGCCTTGATCGCCTCCGGCTTCGACAGCCCGACCAAGGACGGCGCCACACCCGCCGCCGGCAGGTACTCCCCCTCCCCGGAGAAGGCGACGGGCCAGGTGTCCGGGGCCGCGCCCGCGGGCACCTTGTGCTCGGTTCGCCAGTCCTCGCTCGGCGCGAGCACGGCCGGGACAGGCAGGCCGAGCGTGCGGGCGAAGGAGAAGTCGCGCTGGTCGTGCGCGGGAACGGCCATGATCGCGCCCGTCCCGTAACCCATCAGGACGTAGTCGGCGAGGAAGACCGGGATGGCGTTGCCGGTGACCGGGTTGGTGACATACGCGCCGGTGAACACGCCGGTGCGCGGGATCTCGTCGGTGCCACGCTGGCGATCGCCCAGGCGTGCGGCGTATGCCCGGTAGGCGGCCACGGCCGCCCGCGGCGTCCAGGCTGCTTCGTCCGGTGCCGGACCGCGGCCGTCGGTTCCCGGGCCGGCTTCCGGGCTGTCCTGACTGTTCTGCGGGCGGCCGGCTTCCGGGCTGTCCCACAGTCCGGTTTCCAAGCCGGGAACCGGGTCGGCGAACGTCCAGCCGACCGGCGTGCCCGGCGGCCAGGTCGGCGCGGTCAGCGTGTCGACGAGGGGGTGTTCCGGTGCCAGCACCATGAAGGTGGCGCCGGCCAGGGTGTCGGGACGGGTGGTGAAGACCTCGATGCGGACGTCGGAGCCGACCGCGGGGAACTCGACCGTGGCACCGTCGCTCGACCCGATCCAGTTCCGCTGCATCTGCTTGATGGAGTCCGGCCAGTCGACCAGGTCCAGGTCGGCGATCAGGCGTTCGGCATAGGCGGTGATCCGCATCATCCACTGGCGCAGCGGGCGGCGGAAGACCGGATAGTTGCCGATGTCGCTGCGTCCGTCGGCGGTGACCTCCTCGTTGGCGAGCACCGTGCCGAGGCCGGGGCACCAGTTGACCAGCTGCCCGGAGATGAAGGCCAGCCGGTACCCGTCCACGACCTGCCGGCGCTCGGTCGGGCTGAGCGCCGACCAGGGTCGGTTGTGCGGGTTGGCGCTGCTCCTGGGCGCCCGGGTGCCGGCGGAGAACTCGGCGATCAGCTCGTCGATCGGGCGGGCGCGGTCAGCCTGGTCGTCGTACCAGCTGTTGAAGATCTGCAGGAAGATCCACTGGGTCCACCGGTAGTACTCCACGTCCGTGGTGGCGATCTCGCGGCGGGCGTCGTGACCCAGCCCCAGCCGTCCGAGCTGGCGCCGCATGTTGTCGATGTTGGCCTCGGTGGTGACCCGTGGGTGCTGCCCGGTGTTGATGGCGTACTGCTCGGCCGGCAGGCCGAATGCGTCGTAACCGAACGGGTGCAGAACGTGGTGACCAGTCATCCGCAGGTAGCGGGCGAGCACGTCGGTGCCGATGTAGCCGAGCGGATGGCCGACATGCAGACCGCTACCGGACGGGTAGGGGAACATGTCCATGATGAAGAACGTCGGACGTCCGGCGACCTCGTCGAAACCGTCCGACAGCGGACCCCGCGGGTTGGGGGAGCTGAACGTTCCCCGCTGTGACCACGTCTGCTGCCAGCGGCGCTCGATGTCGCCGGCCAGCCGGGCATTGTAACGGAACGGCAGGTCCACGACCGGGACTGTGCCCGCGGCGGGCTGGGCGCCCGCAGGCCGGGTGTCGCTGTCGCGCCCGGTGCCAGTGTGCTCGGCGTCGGCGTCCTTCGTACTGGTGTCCTTAGTACTGGTGCCCTCGGTACTGCTGGTCATGTCTCATCATCCTCAGGTCGACCCGACCCGACCCGTCCCGCGGACCCTGCGGGAATCCGCGGATCACGACAGCGGCGCCGGCTGCAGGCTCACGCGGATGGTGTCGATCGTTGTTCTGAGCCTATCCGGAGCCCGGAAACGGGGGCTGGGAGGCCGGAAGGTACGAGACCGGAAGATACGAGGTTGGAAGGTATCGGGCACAGACCAGGCCGATGCCGGCCGCGACGAGGTGCCCGGCAGCGGTGAAGTCGGGTGTGTGGAGTGCGGCAAGGACGAGCACCGCTAGCCCGCCGCTGGTCAGCGGCCACCGCCAGCAGGCCTGCGCCGCGGCGGCGAGCACCGCGGCGCAGGCGATCAGGCCGTAGCTGGCGCCGACGTCGACGGCGTCGGTGACGTGGTCGTCAACGAGCCCGACGAGCTGGCCCAGCACCAGCCCGCCGGCGACGAGCAGGCTCGCCCCGACGTGTCCGGATGCGAACACGCCGAGTGCCGGTCGAGATCCGATCGCTCGTTCCAGGGGCGCGAGGACCGCCGCCACCGCGGCACCTGACCGTAGGAACATGCCGCTTTCAAGCCAGAAGGCGCTGGCCACCAGGACGTAGAGCGGGTGCGTGCGCAGCCCCGCGAGGTTGGTGGACCGGCTCAGCAGAAGACGCCGGTAGGCGTCCTGGTCGA
>NZ_CAAAFT010000070.1:0-2989 GCF_900634765.1 Candidatus Protofrankia californiensis
CCCGGAGAAGCCGGATCGGAAGGAGCCGGATCCGGAGACGTCGGAAGAGGGGGACGCGGCCAAGGGGCGTGACGTCCTGTTCGTACACTTTGCCATGATTTCGGCCGAGTCTGCGACCACAGTCGTAACCAGAACTGTGAGCGGGACGGCGCGGCGGGTACGGCGCGGGTCGCGATCCGGTCGGCGTGCACCACACAGGTTCCAAGGTTTCGAAGCCGGCCGAGCTTCCCGACAGTAGGCCCGGCAACGGGAATGCTGGGCATATGCCGAACCGTCTAGCCGACCAGACCTCGCCGTACCTCCTTCAGCATGCCGACAACCCGGTCGACTGGTGGCCGTGGGGCTCGGACGCCTTTGCCGAAGCTGTCGCCAGGGACGCACCCGTCCTGCTGTCAGTGGGCTACGCGTCCTGCCACTGGTGCCATGTGATGGCGCACGAGTCCTTCGAGGACCCCGACGTCGCATCGATCATGAACGAGCACTTCGTCAACGTCAAGGTCGACCGTGAGGAGCGGCCCGACGTCGACGCCGTCTACATGGACGTCACCGTCGCTCTCACCGGCCAGGGCGGCTGGCCGATGACGGTGTTCCTCACCCCGGCGGGCGAGCCGTTCTTCGCCGGTACGTACTTCCCGCCGGTGTCGCGGCCGGGGATGGGATCGTTCCGGCAGCTTCTTGTCGCGGTCACGAACGCCTGGCGGACGCGGCGTGACGAGGTGGCGGCCTCCGGTGCGGACATCGCACGCCAGATCGCCGCGATGGCGCTGCGCTCGGGTGCCCCGCCGGCCAGGCTCACCGACGAACTGCTCGGCACCGCGGTGGAGAAGGTCGCGCGGACCTTCGACCCGGAGCACGCCGGTTTCGGGTCGGCGCCGAAGTTCCCGCCGTCCGCTCTGCTGGAGATGCTGCTGCGGCACCAGGCACGCACCGGGGACGCTGCCAGCCTGCGGATGGTCACCGCCACCTGCGAGCGGATGGCCCGCGGAGGGATCTACGATCAGCTCGCGGGCGGGTTCGCTCGCTACAGCGTGGACGCCACCTGGACCGTCCCGCACTTCGAGAAGATGCTCTACGACAACGCCCAGCTGCTACGGGTGTACCTGCACCTGTGGCGGGCGACCGGGTCACCGCTGGCCGAGCGGGTCGCCCGGGAGACCGCTGCCTTCCTGCTACGTGACCTGGGGACCGCCGAAGGCGGGTTCGCCTCGGCGCTGGACGCGGACACGGTCATGCCCGGCGGACCCGACCCCGGTGAACCCGACCCACACAGGCATGGCTCCGGCGGTCACAGCGTGGAGGGCGCCACCTACGTGTGGACGCCGGCCGAACTCGTCGACGTCCTCGGCCCGGACGACGGCGCCTGGGCCACGGGCGTGTTCGGCGTGACTGCCGCGGGCACGTTCGAGCACGGCACGTCCGTGCTGCAGCTGCGGGCGGATCCCGACGAACCGGGCAGGTTCGCGTCGGTGCGCGAGCGGCTTTTCCGGTCGCGGGCGGCCCGCCCGCAGCCTGCCCGCGACGACAAGATCGTCGCAGCCTGGAACGGGCTTGCGATCGCGGCGCTCGCCGAGGCCGGCGCGCTGCTGGCCGAGCCGGCGTGGGTGGTCGCGGCCACGCGGGCCGCGACGCTGCTGCGCGACGTCCACCTGGTGGACGGCCGGCTGCGACGCACCAGCCGGCACGGCCGCGCCGGGACGAACGCCGGGGTGCTGGAGGATTACGGGGACGTCGCCGAGGGTTTGCTCGTCCTGCACCAGATCACCGGGGACGAACAGTGGCTGGCGCTGGCAGGCGACCTGCTGGCGGTTGTTCGCGAGCACTTCACCGCGGACGACGGTGGTTTCCACGACACCGCCGACGACGCCGAGCTGCTGCTGCGCCGGCCACGGGACCCCTCGGACTCGCCGACGCCGTCCGGCCAGGCCGCAGTCGCCGGCGCCCTGCTGACCTACTCGGCCCTGACAGCATCGTATGAGCATCGGCAGGCTGCCGAGCGCGTCCTGGAGACGCTCACCCCGCTGCTCGCCGCGAACGCGTCCTTTGCCGGGTGGGCCGGGGCGGTCGGTGAGGCGCTTGTGGCCGGACCTGCCGAGGTTGCCGTCGTCGACCGTCCGGACCTCGAGCGGGTGGCCCGGCTGGCCACCTCGCCGGGCGCGGTCGTGGTCACGTCCGGACCGCTGGCGCGGGGGCGGACCTCCGCCGGGGTCTACGTGTGCCGGGGTTTCGTCTGCGAACGGCCGGTGACCACCGCCGAGGCGGTGCGTGACCAGTTGGGAGTCCGGCTCGTCTTGCCGTCGACCGGCTGAGCGTCTTGGGTGGATGCCCCGGATGGACGTCTCAGAGGGAGATCCCGGCCGAGCGCCCCGGAACGAGATCCGGACCTCCATCCGGATAGAGATCTGGATGGAGGTCCCGGGGACGTCTCCTGACTGATATCTATTGCCGCGTATCTCATGTAAGGGTGTAATCAAACAAGGTGCGAGACGCGCGGAAGTCCACACCGGGTGCAGGTGACGAGGAGGCACGGCATGGCAGGTTCGCGTGGACGCGGCTTCGGTCGTTGGGGCGAGCGTGAGCAGGCGCCGCCCGCGGATGACGCGTCGGCATGGTTCGCCGGGAGGCTCCCCGACGGCTGGTTCACCGCCCCCGCGGCGGTGACCGTCGACCGGGACGAGATCGTGGTCGTGGGGACGATCCCCGCGCCGGAGCTGGAGACCGACGATCCCGCTGCGGCCGCCGCCGCCGAGTCGGGTCGCATCCGCCGGTTTCGTGAGCAGACCAGGGAGGCCCGCATCGCGATTGCCCAGGAGGCCGAGCGGCGCTACGGGCGCAAGGTGGCATGGGGGGCGACCGCGGGCGGGACGACCGAGCTGTTCACCACGTTGTCCGTTCCGGTGATGACCAGGCTCCGGCAGCCGGAACGCCATGTGCTCGACACGCTGGTCGACTCCGGGGTCGCGCGCAGCCGAAGCGACGCGCTGGCCTGGTG
>NZ_CAAAFT010000071.1:0-9207 GCF_900634765.1 Candidatus Protofrankia californiensis
GGGTGAATGCGTGGAAAACCTCGTGGTAGCCGAACGTCTGCGGGGCCGGGTTGGGACGTCGGGACGCGTAGACAAATGCCCCGAGGCTGTATAGGACGCCACCAGCGAGGATCAGAACCATCGTCGCGACACCCGCGGTGTGCAGCAGCTCGGGTATGACGAAGACCGCCACCCAGCCCAGGGCGATGTAGAGCGGCACCATCAGGAAGCGCGGCGAGTGCAGCCAGAGCATCCGCAGCCCAATACCGATCGCGGCGCCGCCCCAGACCACCGTGAGTATCGTCCTGGCGGTCCGCGGTGGTAGGGCGAGCAAGGTCAACGGCGTGTAAGTTCCAGCGATGAAAACGAAGATCATAGAATGATCGAGCCGTTTCATCAGAGATCGCGCACGTGATGTTGACCACATTTTTCGGTGATACAACGCGCTCGTACCGAACAGCATGGCGATGCTTAGCGCATAAACGCCCACTGCCACGCGTGCACGGAACGTCGTGGTCAGCGCAATGGCGATGACGCCGAGTGCCAGGCTGACTGGGAAGGCACCTGTGTGCAACCATCCGCGCATCCTTGGTCGCACCAGGTCGTTCGGATGGTGACGGAAGTCGCGGCCAGGTGCGGTCGTGGTCACACGGTCACCGTATCTTGCTGCCGTCATGGTTGCCAGTGGGAGTTGTTGATCGGCTTCTTGCCGACTTCGAAGCGCGCGGATTTGACCGATTGCCATGGCTCGACCGCGCGACTGTCGGAAGCTCCCACGGTAGAGTCAAAAGATCCTGTACACGGCCTCGAATCGCCTATGGCTGTGGCTGATCCACTATGTGGTGGACGGTGAGTTGCGGGCACAGTGTTGCGGGGTGACCGCGCATGCGTTCCGCGGCCCCGGGCACGAGTGGACCTTCCCATGGCTGGGCATAGGTGCTATGGCGAGGCCGTGGTGGGCTCGACTCAAGCGGAGGTGGGAGCTGTGACGACCGCGGCGCAGATTCCGGGGCTGGACGCCGTCCCGACCAGGCATGCCGGGCTGATTGCCTGGGTGCGCGAGATCGCCGAACTCACCCAGCCGGAGCGCATCTGGTGGTGTGACGGCTCTGACGCGGAGTATGCCGAACTCGCCCAATTGCTGGTCGACAAAGGCACGTTCGTCCCGCTGGACGCCGAGAAGCGCCCGGGCAGCTTCTACGCTGCTTCCGATCCCACCGACGTCGCCCGGGTCGAGGACCGTACCTTTATCTGCTCCCGGGACCCCGCGGACGCCGGGCCGACTAACAACTGGACCGATCCGGACGAGATGAAGGTGAAGCTGCGGGGCCTGTTCGAAGGCAGCATGCGGGGGCGGACGATGTATGTCGTCCCGTTTTGCATGGGTCCGCTAGGTTCGCGGATTTCGGCGCTCGGGGTTCAGATCACCGATTCGGCGTATGTCGCCGTGTCGATGCGGACGATGACGCGTATGGGCGCCCCCGCTCTCGAACAGCTGGGCGACGACGGCTTCTTCGTCCCGTGTGTGCATTCGCTGGGCGCACCCCTTGAGCCTGGTCAGGCGGACGTGCCGTGGCCGTGCAACTCGACCAAGTACATCACGCACTTCCCGGAGACCCGGGAAATCTGGTCCTATGGCTCGGGTTATGGGGGTAACGCCCTGCTCGGCAAGAAGTGCTACGCGCTGCGGATCGCCTCGGTAATGGCGCGGGACGAGGGCTGGCTGGCCGAGCACATGCTCATCCTCAAGCTCACCTCGCCCGCTGGCAAGGTCCACTTCATCGCGGCGGCATTCCCGTCGGCCTGCGGCAAGACCAACCTGGCGATGCTCATTCCCACGTTGCCGGGCTGGAAGGCCGAGACCGTCGGTGACGACATCGCCTGGATGCGGTTCGGGGAGGACGGCCGGCTCTACGCGGTGAACCCCGAGGCCGGTTTCTTCGGGGTGGCACCTGGCACGGGTGTGGAGACCAACCCGAACGCCATCGCGACCCTGTGGGGCAACACGGTCTTCACCAATGTCGCCCGTACCGACGACGGTGACGTGTGGTGGGAGGGGCTGACCAAGGACAAGCCGGCTCACCTGGTGGACTGGAAGGGCCGGGACTGGACGCCGGAGTCCACCGAACCGGCTGCGCACCCCAACGCCCGCTTCACCGTGCCGGCGAGCCAGTGCCCGACGATTGCGCCGGAGTGGCAGGACCCGAAGGGTGTCCCGATTTCGGCGATCCTGTTCGGCGGGCGCCGGGCGAGCGCGGTCCCGCTGGTGACCGAGGCGCCGACCTGGCAGCGCGGGGTGTTCTTCGGGTCGATCGTCGCCTCGGAGACGACCGCGGCACAGGCCGGCGCGATCGGCAAACTGCGGCGTGACCCGTTCGCGATGTTGCCCTTCTGTGGCTACAACATGGCCGACTACTTCGCGCACTGGCTGTCGATCGGCCGTCAGGCCGACCCGGAGAAGCTCCCGCGGATCTACTACGTCAACTGGTTCCGCAAGAACGCGCAGGGTCGCTTCCTGTGGCCGGGTTTCGGTGAGAACAGCCGGGTCCTGGCCTGGATCATCGGTCGGCTTGAGGGCGATGCCGAGGGTGTGGAGAGCGCGCTGGGTACCCTGCCCACGCCCGAGGCCCTGCCCACCGATGGGCTCGACGTCCCCGCTGAAGATCTTGCGGAGTTGCTCACCCTCGACACTGAGCTGTGGAAGCAGGAGGCGGAGCTGATCCCCGAGCACTACCGGACCTTCGGCAATGCGCTTCCGGCCGAGTTGTGGGCCGAGCAGGAGGCGCTGGTCGGCCGCCTGAAGGACTGATTTCGGGGGATACCGGGGCCGATGGGTCCCGGTTCCCAGGGGCAGGGGTGGCTGCGGCCACGTACGTGGTGACAATCACCCCATAGTGATCCTGAGCGTGAAAAAATCATGATCGCGCTGCCTTGGGCTCTCTGGCCAGGGTCCACTGCCGTAACCAAGGTCATCCAACGGTTATGGCTGGAGCTGAAGCTGGAGGCGGTCGGGTCGGCGTCCGGTATGTGCCACGGATGCCGACCCGACCGCTGTCGTCACGGTTTGTCGATGTTCTGACGCCTGTCGTACCGACTGTCTGCTTGCCGCTGTCGTGTCTGTTGTCACTGTCATGTCTGGCGACTTGCCCTGTCCGGCGCAAATGTCGTCGTGGCCTGTCGTCGTGGCCGTCCGTTCTCCGACCGAGATGCCGGCCACGTGAACGCAGGGAAACGTGGGGATACGAACGCAGGGACACATAGTTGTCTTCTGTCGCACGGTCCAGAGAAGGCGATCATCGATTGTGGCTGAAGTGCAAGCGGTTTCCCGCTGGCCATCACTATACGGTCGGTGACTGTTGCTGAGCGTGTTGTGCAAAGATGGTCGCGCTTTCGCGGCGGGGGAGCTAACGTGTGGCCCTGGGTACGCCGGGTGGGCGTCGCGGAACGGCGATCCACCGAGCGGATCCAGATGGCTCAAGTCGTGGTCCGGCACTGGGCCGGGCCACTCGGGAGGCCCCTCGGTGCCGCATTCGCGACAACGCCAGGAGGTCGGTACCCGGCCTCCCCAGAGGGGCCCGGTCCCGGACTTCCTCCGAATAAGCGGGTGGGCGTGTGCCACGAACGTATGTCGTCGACACAAGCGTGCTCCTGTCTGATCCTAGTGCGCTGCTGCGGTTTGCGGAGCACAATGTAGTGCTTCCTTTGGTAGTTGTAGGGGAGCTGGAAGGAAAGCGGAACCACCCCGAACTGGGCTGGTTTGCCCGCGAAGCCCTTCGCCTCCTCGACGATCTACGAATCCGCCATGGTCGACTGGACCAGCCATTGCCGTTGGACGACGGTGGAACGCTGCGGGTCGAGCTCAACCACACCGACCCGTCGGTACTCCCACCGGGGTTTCGGGTGGATGACAATGACTCGCGCATTCTTGCTGTCGCGCTCAACCTTGCCCGGGAGGGCAACGACGTCGTCCTGGTCACGAAGGACCTGCCGCTGCGGGTAAAGGCATCCGCGGTCGGGCTCTCCGCCGAGGAGTACCGGGCGCAGACGCCGGTGGACTCGGGCTGGAGCGGCATGGCGGAGCTCACCGTCACCCAGGACGATCTGGACCGGCTCTACGCCCGCGAGACCGTCGAGATCCCGGAGGCGGCCGGAATGCCGTGCCACACGGGATTGGTGCTCACCGCATCCGGCGGCAGCGCCTCCGCACTGGGCCGGGTGACCGCGGACAAGAAGGTGCGCCTGGTTCGAGGTGACCGGGAGGCGTTCGGCCTGCACGGGCGATCCGCGGAACAGCGCGTCGCGCTCGACCTGCTGCTCGACCCCGACATCGGGATCATCTCCCTCGGTGGACGGGCCGGTACCGGCAAGTCGGCGCTGGCGTTGTGCGCCGGCCTCGAAGCGGTGATGGAACGCCGGCTGCACCGACGGGTTGTGGTGTTCCGGCCGCTGTATGCGGTTGGCGGCCAGGACCTCGGCTACCTCCCGGGCAGCGAGAACGAGAAGATGGCGCCCTGGGCGCAGGCCGTCTTCGACACGCTTGGCGCGCTGGTCTCCCCGGAGGTCATCGAGGAGATCGTCGACCGCGGCATGCTCGAAGTGCTGCCGCTGACGCACATCCGTGGCCGGTCGCTGCATGATGCGTTCGTCATAGTGGACGAGGCGCAATCACTGGAACGCGGCGTGTTGCTGACCGTGCTGTCGCGACTGGGGCAGGGGTCACGGGTCGTACTGACGCACGATGTTGCGCAGCGTGACAATCTGCGAGTGGGTCGGCATGACGGGGTCGCCTCTGTGATCGAGACCCTGAAGGGTCATCCGCTGTTCGCGCACATCACGCTTACCCGTTCCGAGCGGTCGCCCATCGCCGCGCTGGTCACCACCATGCTGGAGGATCTCGTTCTGTAGTTTCCGGTTCTGTAGTCCTCGCGGGGACGTCCGCCCGGTCGGCCACGATTGTTTGCGGCCACAGCCACCATGGCTTGCCGGCATGGTCAACATGGCTGCCGGCGTGGCCAGCCGGCCGGGCGGACGGCCGGGCGGAGATCCGCGTTGGATCCCGGGTGGACAACCACGGGAGCCGGGGAACGTACCGGGGACGGATGCGGTTGACGTTTCAGGCTCCGCCGCCAGTGGGTCGAAGGCGGCGCGATCATGTTCTTTCGCGCAGCCTTTGGTCGTTCCGAATCCCGGAGGTTTTCAGTCATGATCTTCGCTCGTCACAAGTCGGCCCTACCCACAGCCGAGCAGGCGTTGCCCGGTCGTCGAATACCGGCTTTCGCCGTGCCGGAGCGGCACGCCGTCCTCGGTACGCCGTTGCAGGGGCCTTTCCCGGCGGGGCTGGAGATCGCCGTGTTCGGGCTTGGCTGCTTCTGGGGCGCAGAGCGGAAGTTCTGGCAGACCCCGGGGGTGTACTCGACCGCGGTCGGGTATGCGGGCGGAATCACGCCGAATCCGACGTATGAGGAGACCTGTTCGGGTCTGACCGGGCACACCGAGGCTGTGCAGGTGGTGTTCGACCCCGCCGTGGTGAGCTTCGAGAACCTGCTGAAGGTCTTCTGGGAGGCGCACGACCCGACCCAGGGCATGCGCCAGGGCAACGACGTCGGCACCCAGTACCGCTCGACGATCTACACTTTCTCGGACGAACAGCTTGCAGCGGCGCAGCGTAGTCGGGACGCCTTCCAGGCCGTCCTCGACACGGCCGATTTTGGCCCGATCACCACGGAGATCGCCCCGGCCGGGCCGTTCTACTTCGCGGAGGACTACCACCAGCAGTACCTTTCGGACAGTAAGAATCCGAACGGTTACTGCGGCCTCGGCGGGACTGGGGTGTCCTGCCCGCTCGGAGTGGCCTCGACCGACGCCGGCTGAAGCTGGGGCGCCGGCCGCTAGGAGTTTGGTCGGTCGGCGCTCGTCCACGTTCTTCGTCGAGCGCGTCCGCTCCCCGTTTTGTACAATTCGGGGTGTGAGCGAGATGCCAATCAGTGAGGCGCGGGACCACCTCGGTGAGATTGTGTCCAAGGCGGAGCACGCCCACGAGAGGATTGTGCTCACCCGTCACGGTCGCGCGGTCGCTGCGGTCATTTCGATCGAGGACCTGCGGGATCTGGAAGAGGCCGAGGACGAGTCTGATCTCGTCGCCGCGAGGGAGGCGCTCGCCTCCAGCGAGCCCCGAGTGCCGCATCGGGACGTGATGGCGGAGTTCGGCCTGACCTGACGGTGAAGTACGAGGTCGAGTGGACGACGCGGGCGCTGCGTGAACTGCGCAAGTTGGACAGGACTGCGGCTCGTCGGGTGTTGCTTGCGGTGACTCGGCTGGCGGACGACCCACGTCCGGCTGGTGTGCGTGCGCTGGTTGGCAAGCCGTCGGGTACGTTGCGCCTGCGGGTCGGGGACTACCGGGTGGTCTACCTGGTGGAGGAGGGGCGCATCGTCGTGACGGTGGTTCGGGTGGGGCACCGCAGGGAGGTCTACCGGTCCTGATCGCAGCTATCTCGGTGATCGGTGCCACCAGCAGTACCTTTCGGACAGTAAGAACCCGAACGGTTACTGCGGCCTCGGCGGGACTGGGGTGTCCTGCCCGGTCGGCGTCGCGTCGACCGACGCCGGCTGACTGGGGGCCGCGGGGGTGGCTGATCCGACTGGCGATCGTGCTGTGCGGCGGCTCGGAGGATGTGGATCCGATGCTGCGGTCACCGCATCGGATCCACATCCTCCGGACGAGCAGTACGACACGTCACTGTTCGAGAGCGGTAAACCAGATCTTGATCGATGGTTCCACGAGCATGCACTGAGTGTTGAGGTCTGCCGGGCCGGGCGTACGTTCGTCTGGCAGATCGATGGCCGAATGGTCGCCTATTGCACGATTGCCGCTCATCTGCTGGTACGTGACGATCTTCCTAGATCGCTGGGACGGGGCAATCCGGCGCAGATCCCGGCGGTTCTGCTGGCAAGACTGGCGTTGGACAAGGCGTTGCAGGGCCAGGGGCTGGGTGGTGTGTTGCTCGCGGAGGCTCTCGGCCGGGTGGTCGACGCAACCCGAACGGTCGGGGCCCGTTTCCTCATCGTGGATGCGATCGACGAATCGGCAACCGGTTTCTACGTGAAGTACGGCTTCCGGTCGATTCCGGGGACGATCGCCGGATGACTGAGCCGGATGCTGCGGAGGCGTATGAGCAGGCGGGGGTCGCCTTCGAGTTGGGGCGGGGACGTACGTACGTTGCGCGAGGAGCGCGGCTGGACGCAGCAGACCCCGGTCCCAGCGGATCGGGGGCGAACAGGCTCTGCCGCGTCCGTTCCGTGAGATGATCGCGGTGGCATTGTTCGCGAGGTGCCCCAGGTTCCCTGGTGCCTGCGAGCGCGCGAAAAAATCATGATCGCGCTCTGTGGCCGCCGGGAAACCGGGGAGAATCGGGAAGCCGGTGAAAGTCCGGCACGGGCCCGCCGCGGTGATCGGGGAGCCGCCGTCCACGCGCGTAGGCGCAGCCACTGGACCACGTGGTCTGGGAAGGCCGGGCGGGCAGGCGTTGATCCGAGAGTCCGAAGACCGGCCTCGCATCTGTGCCACCCGTCGACGGTCGGGTGGTGGACAGCAAGCGGGAGCCTGCCATGCCTGTAGACCTGTACAACGTGATCCATCGGCGACGCGACGTCCGCGCCCAGTTCACCGGGGCGCCGATCCCGGACGAAGTCCTGGACCGGGTGCTTGCCGCGGCCCACGCGGCCCCCAGCGTCGGGCTGAGCCAGCCGTGGGACTTCATCGTGATCGAAAGCGAACGGATCCGGAGCGCTTTTTACGAGCATGTCAGGCGGGAGCGGGCGGTCTTCGCCGCGACACTGACAGGCGAGCAGGCTGCCCGCTTTTCCCGGATCAAGATCGACGGTGTTATGGAGTCCACGCTTTCCGTCGTGGTGACCTACGACGGGGAGCGTGGCGGACCTGCTGTTCTGGGCCGGCATGCCATTGCCGACGCGGGGCTGTACTCGGTGTGTCTGGCGATTCAGAATTTGTGGCTGGCGGCCACAGCCGAGGGCCTCGGTTGCGGCTGGGTGTCGTTCTTCCGCGAACAGGCTGTCCGAGGCATGCTGGACATTCCCGACGGTATCCGGCCGGTCGCGTGGTTGTGTCTCGGTCCGGTTACGCATCATGAGAAAATTCCCGATCTGGAAAGGCATGGCTGGACCCGCCGTCGACCTTTGGCACAGGCGGTCCATCGTGAGACGTGGCAGTCCGCCTGTTGGCTCCGACCCCCGGACGAGGGCAGGCGGCGACTGGACGAGGGCAGGTAGTGACTGGACGAGGGCAGGTAGTGACGTGCGCGCAGCTGCAACGACGATCGTCGATCTCGGGAGCTGCGCCCTCACGTCCGGTCGCCTGTGAGAGGTGGGAGAGCCGCGGGATGTGGAAGATCGGTGGGACGCGGGAGAAGCGCAGGACAGACCGTGATCAAAGCAGACCGTGAGGCGGGGTAGGGCAGCGTCGCGGTGGAACCTGCGCGGTGCCTTGCCGACGTCTATCTTCTTGACGAAGGGTAAAGGTGTGAGCATCCATCGGGTATGGGAGCGGCCGGCCGTCGCTTCCGGGACCGATCTGGTGGCGCGAACCGAGCGGCCTGAGCGGCAGGCGTCGTGAGCGGCCGGCGTCGTGCGTACGTGGTGACCCAGGTTTCCGCGGCTGCACCGTCAGCGGTGTTCGATCTCCTGGCGGACGGCGCTGGTTGGTCACGGTGGGCGAGTCCGTTCATATCACGATCTTGGTGGGAGCGGGAGGGTACGCCCCCGCCGGGCGGAGTGGGAGCGGTACGCCGGGCCGGTCGGCCACCCTTGATCGCCCGCGAAGAGATCGTTGAGCACGTCCCGGCTCGTAGGCATGCCTACCGGATCCGTTCGGGTCTGCCGGTGCGGGACTACCTGGAAACGGTGGATCTGACACCGGTGGATGGCGGTACCGAGATCGTGTGGCAGGGCAACTTTGTTCCGCTCGTGCCGGGGACGGGAGCGATACTGGCGGCCGTCCTGAAGTTCTTCATCACCCGGTTGGCCCGCCGACTTGCCAGGGCCGCGGCTGCGGGCTCAGGAACCACGCCGCCGGCCACGGCCTGAGCCGTCTGTCGTCCGGCGCCCCTCGTCCGCCGTCCGCCGTCCGCCGTCTGGATCATTGGCGGCGACGAATCAGCCCCAGGGCGTGCCGGCCGAGCCGCCTCGCCGGCCGGGGCGGCTCGCCAGTGG
>NZ_CAAAFT010000071.1:9232-15292 GCF_900634765.1 Candidatus Protofrankia californiensis
GCCCCAGGGCGTGCCGGCCGAGCCGCCTCGCCGGCCGGGGCGGCTCGCCAGTGGCTGGGCGGCACGTCGGTGTCGATGCCGACAGATCGGGTACGGCCGTTTGGACGGGCCGTCGGCGCAGCCGGCCCCGTGCACCGGTCCGCCCTCGAGAATGATCTGGAGGAGATCATGGCTGTGAGGTTGAGCCGCCGGTCCTACGAGTACGCGAGAAGGCTGATCGACAACGGTGCCGTGGTGCTCGACGAACGAGACGATTGGAGCGAGCATCGGCCCTCGTCGCGGCAGGAGAACGAGTTCATAGCCGAACACGGTTTCAGCGAATATCAGAAATGGTACCTGGGAATCTCCGAGGAGGAGGACGAGGACAACAAGGAACGGTACAAGTTCCCGTACGGCGACTTCCACAAAGTGCACCGTTGTGGCATGCTTGCGGCCGAGTCGCGAGCCGGCCAGTACAAGTACTTCGACATCGAATGGGCGGTGGCGCATCTGCACGGGATGCTGGACGCCCTGATGAGCGCGAAATGATATTCGGGTCGACCCTGCCCGAAGTCGGCGGGGTGGGTGTCCGGCGGCTGTCCGACGGCTGTGACGGGGGCGGCAGCGTGGCGCTGGCCGTGTTGGTCGTCATCACCGCGTAGCCGTGGGCCTGGAAAGCCGCCGGGCTCGGAGCGGGATCCGGCTTACTTCCTCCTGAAGGTAAGTATCGCGCCGTTGGTTGTTCCGACCCCGGCCGCACCGATGGTCCCGGTCAGACCATGACCTTCGAAACCGAGCGAGGCCACGAGGCCGGATATCTGGTTGTCGCTGGTGATCGTATAGCCGGCGGCTGGCAGTGCTGTGCGGTAGAAGGCCGCCACCGCGCTGTCGGAAACACCGGTCAGGGTGACCGTGGACTCGTTGTTCCTGGACGTACCGGTTTCCACCTTGGCCCCTGGTGGGATCGGGAAGTCCGCTGGGACGTTTGCCGCCTTCAGGGCATCCCTGCCCGTGGCCACCTCCCCGCCGCCCGGCAGTGACACCGAAATGGACGGGAGGGCTGTCGGCAGGCCCGTGGGCAGCGACGTCGGCAGCCCCGAAGCACTCACTGACCCGGTTGCCCCGTCCGTGCTCACCGATGCGTTGCAGGCGCCGAGCAGCAGTACCGCCAGGCCGCAACTTGCGGCTATTGCCCCCATCCGATACCGCATGGATCCGGTGTAATCGCCGGAGCCTCTGGAAACACCCAACCTGATCTCCCCCTTCATGAACCCGGGTGCCAACGTGCGTCTTGTTCCACCGACCCTGCTCGCCGGAGTCTGTCCCACCTGAACTGATGTGGCCGCCAGCGGTCGAGGCTGATCGATGCGGGTCGATGCCGGTCGCAACACCATAAACATCACATGCCGACGCGTCGACGTGGCTGTCGTCAGCCTGTCAGTGCGGCCGCGGGTAAGCCGGTGGGGTGACCCGATCATGTGTGCGTGACTGTCGGCTTGGCTGTCGGCTTGGCTTGTCGGCTTGGCGACTCCAGGGACGGCTGCCCACCTGTTCAACAGGGCCGGGACCGCCCAACGTGCCGTCGGAAAGTGCGTGCTACGGATGGGATCCGGTTGCTGCGCTCACCGTTCGAACACTGCGAGGTACCCCGTGGGTACGGTCGAAGCGGCAGCGCCCGACAGGCCCACATGTATCCGAAATCGTCCTTTGGCGGTACCGTTATGTGCCGTGGCAGTGAGCAACAATGCGGTCGCCGGAGTGGTTCTCCACTACCTCGAAGACAATCCCGATGAGATCGAGACCGTGGGTCCGCTGGTGCTGGCTTCGATGGAGGGGTCGAGACCGGTGACGGACCCCGCCACGATGCCGGTGCATGTCACCTGCGGCGCGGTTGCGGTCACGGCGGACTGGCGGGTGTTGCATGTTCGTCACCGGAGCTTGGCGGGTTGGTTGCTTCCCGGCGGGCATGTCGCGGCTGGGGACCAGTCCCTGTTGGGTGCGGCCCTGCGCCAGCTCACCGAGGGGACCGGAATAGCAGCGAACTCTGTGATTCCGGACACCGCCCGTCCGGTTGACATCGATGCGCAGGTCGTACCCACTAATCCTGCTCGGGGAGAACCCTCGCATGTGCATTACGACGTTCGTTTCGTCCTATACGTCCCGGACGGGACGGTGCAGCTGTGCTCCGAGGAGATAACTGACTATCGCTGGATTGCGGTGCGGGATCTGTCGGGGACGTTGGGTGACAAGCTCCGTGCCCGCTGTGCCCGCGGCGCCCAGCCGGAGTGGGCTCACCTCGCCCGCTGACTTCTGGTCTCGACGGTCCCGTGGCCTGCGGGGGAGCCCGCGGCAGGCCGCCAGACGGATCGGATCAGACTGGGATCCAAGCGGGACCCGGTTGGGATACAGCCGGATCCCGGTGGCCACCGGTGGGTACCGACCGGCCCGATCCTTCTTCCGGAACGACAACGAGGCTCGATACGACATTGTTTTTGGTCTTCTGAGGTGCTTTTAATCCTTCTGTAAGGACCTTCTCGGCATCATGTGTCGGTCCGTGCCGTTAAGGAAAAAAAGGAATGAGTTAATGCGGCGACGGCCCGGCGCAGGTATAAATCGGCTGTGGCTATGCGGCACCGTGCAACCGTGGCTATGCGGCACCGTGCAACGCCGTACACCGCCGCTACGAAAAGTGCGACCTCGTGGACGACAAGGGGCTGTTCAGGCCCGGCGAAATCCGCTGGTATGCCGTTGCGGGTTTCGGCCTCGAGGCGAGCCGGCGCAATACTGGTCACCGCTGCGCTGATCAACGCGTTTGTGGTGGCCCCGGTCATCGGAGCTGCACGCTTCGTCGGTGCGAGCAGGCCCGCAACAAATGTGTCCACGGATCTGTCGGGCGTCCCGTCGTCGTACGACGACACCGTCGTGTCACCGGCGCAGCCTGTTCCCGACGTACCGCCGGAGTTGTCATCCCCGCCCGGACCCGACCTGGTCGAGCAATTCCAGGGGTATCTCGAAGGACGCCCCGGGCATGTCGGCGTGGCGGTGTACGACGCGGTTACCGGCCGGACCGTCGCGGTCGACGATCCGGCGGTGTCGGGTTTCGAGACGGCCAGCACAGTAAAACTGTCGATACTGTTGGGAATTCTGGAACGTGCCGGGTTGTCCGGACGGCTGAGCGCGGGCGAGCTGCGCAGTGCCCGGGCAATGATCGGCGTGAGCGACAATGCGGCCGCGAGCCGGTTGTGGCGGTCACTCGGCGGCGCGGTGTCGATGGACGCCCTTTTCCAACGCCTCGGTATGACCAGGACGAAGACAGACAGCGGTGGACGGTGGGGGCTCACCCTCACCAGCGCCGTCGACCAGCTTGCGGTGCTGCGTACGGTGGCCTATCCCAACGGGATACTCAGCGATCAGGCTCGCGCCACCGCGACGCAGCTGCTGGCCGGTGTGGTGGCCTCCCAGCGGTGGGGCGTGCCCGGCGGTGTGCCACCGGGCGTCACCGTGGAGGTGAAGAACGGCTGGCTGCCCTATGACGGCGGATGGGTGATTGCCAGCATCGGGCATGTCCACGGAGGCGGGCGGGACTACGTGATGGCGGTCTACAGCCGCGACAACCCGTCGATGCAGGCCGGCATCACCACGGTCGAGGGACTGTCCCGGATCGCCTGGGAGGCTGCCACGACATCACCCGCGCTGGCGGCACACACCCGCTGAATTCATCCCGCTACATATCTGGCACGTCTTCTTCTCCTGATTTCCAGCTATGGTGATGATCTTATCCAGCTGTGGTACGCCGAACACGCTGTGGTAAATCGGGATTATCGCGTCGACGGAGACTCAACTGAAGGGAACATCGTGGATGGGAACATCGTGGATGCCGTGGGAGCCATTCCGGCCCGTTTCACCGACGCCGGCCCGCACGCCGTGGTCGACATCGTCGAGTCACTCTCGACGATCAAGAGTGAGGGCCGGCATCTGTGGCTCGGGGGTGACGAGACGGTGACGATCGAGCGGGTGACCCTCAACGCCGCCGGAGACGCCTACGACAACCATGTCTCCTTCCCGGTCGGTGACTTCCTGCCGTTGCCGGAGGGGCCGGACGTCAACGGCGTCGTCCCTGAGATCGATATCGAGGGATTCGACCGGAATAGTGACTATCTGTGGTTTGTTGGTTCGCACAGCCTGACGCGCAAGCGGGTCAAGCCGCACCATGCGACCGAGGATGCACTGCGTGCGCTGGCGAAGATCCGTAAGAACGCGAACCGGCACCTGCTGGGCCGTATCCCGGTCGTCACCCAGGACGGGTTGCCCACCCTCGTGGCCCGCGCCGCTGCCTCGGACGGCACCGGTGGGTCTCTGGCCGCCGCCGCGCTGGGGTTGCGCAAGCAGACCCGGCTCACCGCGGTGTTGAAGGACGACGAGCACCTCGGCCCGTTCCTGGCGATTCCGAGCAAGGACAACGGGTTCGACGTCGAGGGGCTGGCCGTCGTCGGTGGGCGGGTTTACCTGGGTCTGCGCGGGCCGGTGCTGCGTGGTTGGGCGGTGGTTGTCGAGCTGCGTCCGATCGAGGGGGACGGCCGGGATCTCAGGTTGCAGCCGCTCGACGGCGGCGTTCCCTACCGGAAGCATTTCCTGGACCTGAACGGCCTGGGTGTGCGGGATCTGCTCGCCCAGGGGGACGATCTGCTCGTGCTCGCGGGCCCGACGATGGATCTGGACGGCCCGGTCCGGGTCTACCGGTGGCGTGGCGCGGCCAGGGCGGCGACGAGCGTCGTCGTCGTCGGTGACGAGGCGCTTGTCCGCGTGTTGGACCTGCCGTTCGGCCAGGGTGACGACCATGCCGAGGGCATCGCCTTGGCCCCGGGGGACCCATCATCGATCATGATCGTCTATGACAGTCCGGCGGCGCGTCGCCGTCCCGATCCCGGCACGATTGTGATCGACGTCTTCCGGCTGCCCTGACCGGACCGCACCACGCGGGATCGGTGGACCAAACCACACGGAATCAACAGAGCGCGCTGCGCGAAATCGACAGAGCGCACCGCGCGGGCTCGGCGGACCGTGCCGCGTGGCTGCGCCGATGTCAGCCGCTGAACACCGGTGTCAGCGGCTGAAGCGGGCGATGGCGCGCATCTTGTTCATCGCGTCCAGCGCGGCCACCTTGTAGGACTCGGCGAGTGTCGGGTAGTTGAACACGGCGTCCACCAGATAGTCGATCGTCCCGTCACAGCCCATCACGGTCTGGCCGATATGGACGAGTTCCGTGGCTCCGGTACCGAAGACATGGACACCGAGCAGCTTGCGGTCGACCGAGCTCACGAGCAGTTTCAGCATGCCGTAGGAGTCTCCGACGATCTGGCCGCGGGCGAGTTCCCGGTAGCGGGCCACGCCGACCTCGAACGGCACGGCCCGCTCGGTGAGCTCGTCCTCGGTGCTGCCGACATAGGAGATCTCGGGAATGGTGTAGATGCCGATGGGCATCAGGTCGTGGCGCATCACGTGGACGGCCTCGCCGCAGGCCGCGTAGGCGGCGAGCCGGCCCTGCTCCATGGACGTCGCAGCCAGGGCCGGGAAGCCGATGACGTCGCCGACGGCGTAGATGTGATCGACCTCGGTCCGGAAGTCCGAACCGACCTTGATGCGCCCCCGGTTGTCGGCGCTCAGGCCCGCATTGGGGAGATTGAGCGCCGTGGTGAGGCCCTGGCGTCCGGCCGAGTACATCACGGTGTCGGCGGGAAGCCTCTTGCCGCTTTCCAGCAATGTCAACGTACCGCCGTTATGACGTTCGACAGACACGACCGACTCGCGAAACCTGAATGTTACAGCCAGGTCTCGCAAATGATATTTGAGGGCCTCGACGATCTCCACGTCGCAGAAGTCGAGCATCCGGTCGCGGCGCTCCACAACGGTGACCTTGGTGCCGAGCGCGGCGAACATGGACGCGTACTCGATACCGATCACACCGGCGCCCACGACAACCATTGAGCCGGGAATCTTGTCCAGTGCCAGGATCTGGTCGCTGTCGACCACGGTATGGCCGTCGAAGTCGACTGTGTCCGGCCGGGCCGGCCGGACACAGTC
>NZ_CAAAFT010000071.1:15628-18599 GCF_900634765.1 Candidatus Protofrankia californiensis
GTCGAAGTCGACTGTGTCCGGCCGGGCCGGCCGGGTGCCGGTGGCGATGATGATGTTCTCCGCCCTGACCCGGCGCTCGTCGATCTGGTCGCTGTCGATGATGCTGATGGTGTGCGGGTCGACAAAGCTTGCTGTTCCGATGAGCAGTGTGACCCGATTGCGGCTGAGCTGGCTGCGAATGACGTCGATCTCACGCCCGATGACGTGCTGGGTGCGCGAGGACAGGTCCGAGACCGTTATGTCGTCCTTCAGCCGGTAGCTTTGTCCGTACATCTCCCGCTGGGTCATACCGGTGAGGTAGAGCACAGCTTCGCGCAGCGTCTTGGACGGGATCGTGCCGGTGTTGATGCAGACCCCGCCGACCATGTCACGACGATCGACGATCGCAACACGGCGGCCCAGCTTGGCGGCGGCGATAGCCGCTTTCTGCCCGCCCGGACCCGACCCGATGACGAGGAGGTCGTAGTCGTACATCGTTTGTCGCCTCCTCAGCTGAAAATCCCCACTATTGATCAGTGCGAGAATATCCGGCCGGGACGCTCGGGACGTCTGGAACGTCAGGTTGTTACTTCCCCTTCTCCAGGGACCTCCGTACCTTCCCCAGAGCACCCGCCCCAGGTGGTCGGTCGTGCCGGTGCGTCCGGTACCGGACGCAAGCGACGTGCGCGGCTCGGCCGGGCGGCCCCCAGGGGTCCCGGAGCTGCGGGGCCATGGGGGCCGTGGCCTCACGGGGTCGCGGAAAAATCTTCAGGTGCCCCGTAACCTCCGCCGTGGTGTCTCGTTGAACACAGGTGCGGGGGTCGTGGGGGCTTGCTGGGGGGTCTTCCACGGCTCCCCGCCGCTGTCAGCGCAACGGCGGGGAGTGCCGCGGAGAAGAGTGTGACCGCGCCGCTTTCAGCCCTCCAGCGTGTGCCCTACGGGTGGGTCATCGACAGGACGTCCAGCGCGGCGTCCAGCTGCTCCTCGGTGAGTGCGCCGGCAGCCACGTAGCCGCGCTCGAGGACGACCTCGCGGATCGTCTTCTCCTCGGCCAGGGACTGCTTGGCGACCTTGGCCGCCTCCTCGTAGCCGATGTAGCGGTTCAGCGGTGTCACGATGGACGGCGAGGATTCCGCGAACCGCCGGCAGCGTTCGACGTCCGCGACGATGCCGTCCACACACCGGTCGGCGAACAGCCGGCTGATGGTGGACAGGATGTGGATCGACTCGAGCAGGTTCCGTGCGATCACCGGCAGCATCACGTTCAGTTCGAAGTTGCCCGCGGAGCCCCCGAAGGCCACGGCCGCGTCGTTGCCGACCACCTGCGCGACGACCTGGCACACGGCCTCGGGGATCACCGGGTTGACCTTGCCCGGCATGATCGACGATCCCGGCTGCAGGTCGGGCAGGCGGATCTCGCCGAGCCCGGCGCGCGGGCCCGATGACGCCCAGCGCAGGTCATTGGCAATCTTGTACAGCGACAGCGCGATGACCCGCAGCACTCCGGACGCCTCGACCAGGCCGTCCCGGGACGCCTGGGCCTCGAAGTGGTCGCGGGCCTCCGACAGCGGCAGGCCGGTGGCCGCCACCAGCTGCTCGATGACGGAGGCGGCGAAGCCGGGCGGGGTGTTGATACCGGTGCCGACGGCGGTACCGCCCAGCGGAAGCTCGCCGATCCGTGGCAGGGCCGCCTGGAGCCGCTCCACTCCGTAGCGGACCGCTGCCGCATACCCGCCGAATTCCTGACCGAGGGTTACTGGGGTGGCGTCCATCAGATGGGTGCGTCCGGACTTCACGACCTCGCGGAATTCGACGCTTTTACGTCCCAGGGAGGCGGCCAGGTGTTCGAGTGCGGGGATCAGGTCGTGGACGATCGCCTGCGTCGCCGCGACGTGGATCGAGGACGGGAACACGTCGTTGGACGACTGTGAGGCGTTGACATGGTCGTTCGGGTGCACCGGCCGGCCGAGCCGCTCGGTGGCGAGGGTGGCCAGCACCTCGTTGGTGTTCATGTTGGACGACGTCCCGCTGCCGGTCTGGAACACGTCGATCGGGAAGTGGTCGTCCCAGGCGCCGTCGGCTACCTCCTCGGCGGCTGCGGAGATCGCGGCCGCGATCTCCGCGTCGAGGACCCCGAGCTTGGCGTTGACGGTCGCAGCCGCTGCCTTGATCCGGGCGAGGGCGGCGATGTGGGCCCCGGAGATCCGCTGGCCCGACACCGGGAAGTTCTCGACCGCACGCTGGGTCTGTGCCCGCCACCTGGCCGTGGCCGGTACGCGCACCTCGCCCATGGAGTCGTGCTCGATGCGGTAGTCCTGCTCGCTCATGTGCTCCCGCTCCCACCGGTCGTTACCTACTCGACACCTAGCTACCTATCTACCGTCCAGGAGGTTAGGCGCAACGTGCCGTGGGCGTCCGGCGGTGGGCCGGTACGTACCCCCGCCGAGGGGCTTCCGGGTTCTGGCAACCCGACCACAGCCGTCGCAATCGTGGGTGACGTCGGCATTCGGCGCAGAAGGCGGTGTCGCATCCGCCCGGCGTGAAGAAATCGTCGACCGATTCATACGGGTTGCATTGTCCGGAATCTGTCCCTCGGGCACGGTTCGGCATTTGCCGCGTTCGGTGGCGTCGGTGCTAGTGTCACCGGTGCGGGGAATGAATAGTTGCGCGGTAACGACTGCGGTCGACCGCACGGACATCTGAGATGGCGGCAGTCGTGCGTTCCGGTCCGTGTTATCTGCTGGTGTGTTCCGTGGCGCTGGCCACAGTGTGCGCCGTCAGTTCCTGTGGACCTGCCGATTCGGCTGTACAGGACGGCTCCCCGGCTGCTTTCCTGCGTGCGTCGGACACATCTGCCCCGGGTAAACCGCCGGGGGAACTCATGTCGTCCACGGCGTTGTCCCCGTCCCCCGCCGACCCGGCGCCTCTTGCCCGGAGAATGGCTGTTGCCGGGATGCGGGCGGGGGCGGGGACAACGCCGTGGACGACATGA
>NZ_CAAAFT010000072.1:0-716 GCF_900634765.1 Candidatus Protofrankia californiensis
GGCCAGGGGCGTCCGGGGGGGTTCGAACGACTCCGCTGGCCACGGCATCAGCGCAACTGGACGCCGCTGGGAGCACCCGGCCGTCGGCCCGCCCGGCCGGGACCTCTCCCGCCTGCCGGGGGAACCCGATCCTCGTCGACGACGTCGACACCGACTTGGACAGGCCGGATACGGGGTGTCCATCACCTCCCTGACACCATTTGCCGGACTGGTGTCGAACACGCCCTTAAAAGGCGGCTCACCGTGGCTTTCCAACGGTTGGGACGCCGCCGGACGTGACGTTTCCGTGGAGCTGACCGAATACCGTCGATCCGCTGTACCGACGCTGGGAAGCACGATTCCGCGGCGGGCCCGGCCATATGGCGATCGTTTTGTCATGGTTGGCGGCAGGGAAATGGTCGACCGCCGGTAGGCCAACTTTGTTGGGATGGGATTCGGTGATCGGCAGCGGGCTGGCCACGGGTGTGCAACGGCCTGACCGGCGACTGCGGCGGGCAGCGGATCGAGGAAGATCCCACGTATTGGCCCACGGTTGCGGTCGGTCGGCCGGCTGGCGGGTGGGATCGGCTGTTTCCCGGACAACCAGCCGGCGTGGAGGGTGAGTAAGTCCACAGGGGCGTGAGTAAGCCCACAGCCAGCGGGTCGGTGGCCAGGTCCGGACACGGCCGGCTCCGCCGCGGCTCACGGGAGCAGGCGGTGGGGCCGCAACGGGGGCG
>NZ_CAAAFT010000072.1:741-3894 GCF_900634765.1 Candidatus Protofrankia californiensis
ATGTTGGACGTCACGCCCAGCCAGTAGCGTTCGTTGCGGAAGTGGTGGAGACGGTGGTTACGCCAGACCCCGCGGTACATCCTGCTGCGCGGACGGTAGCCGCTGTGGATGAGGAAGTGCGTCCAGTCGTAGGCGAGCAGCCCGAGACCCGCGCACAGCGCCGCGGTGGCGGCTGGGGGGGACCCGAGCAGTGCGGTGGCCAGCGCGACCGTACCGGTGCCGAGTACCTCCTGTGGCCGGACGAACATCGTGTCCATGTTCGTCGGGTCGCGGTGGTGCTGTTCGTGCCCCCAGCCGGCGATCCGGTAGCAGGCTTGTCCGGCCCGGCTGGTCGGCCGGGCGTGCAGGACCCCGAGGTGCACCGACCATTCGACGAACGGCTGCGCGGCGAGCATGGACACGGCGACCGCCGCGTCCGCCCGGCCGAAGTGCCCGCGGGCAAGCCGCACGGTCGCGAGGCTCGCGACCGCTGCCATCAGCACCGGTGGACGGGGATGGGCCACGAAGCGGCCGGCCGCGGCACGCAGCGTGGCAACCTCGGACGCTCGACCATGCGGACCGGGCCTGTCCAGGCGGGCGACGGCTGCGGTGACACGGCGCAGGGCGGCGGTTGCGGTCCAGGCCGGCGCCGGTGCCGTCGGCATGATCAGAACGGTACCGTCGAATACGCCTGCAGCTTGGTCAGCTGATGCTGGCTGTCCACCCGCCGGATCGTCCCACTGCGTGAGCGCATCACCAGCGACGACGTGTTGGCGCCACCCGGCCGATACCGGACCCCGGCCAGCAGCTCACCGTCGGTGATACCGGTGGCGACGAAGAAGACGTTGTCGCTGTCCACGAGCTCGCGGGTGGTCAGAATGCGCTCGAGGTTGTGGCCGGCGTTGATGAGCTTGTTGCGCTCGTCGGGATCCCGCGGCCAGAGCCGCCCCTGGATCGCACCTCCGATACAGGTCACCGCGCACGCGCTGATGATTCCCTCGGGTGTGCCGCCGATGCCGAGTAGCAGGTCGATACCGGTGTCGGCGGAAGCCGCCATGACCGCGCCGGCGACATCCCCGTCGGAGATGAGCTTTACCCGGGCGCCGGCCGCCCGGATCTGCTCGATCAGCTGGACGTGGCGCGGGCGCTCCAGGACGACAACGGTCACGTCCCGCGGATGCACACCCTTGGCCTTGGCGACGGCGCGGATGTTGTCCTCGACGGGCGCCGCGATGTCCACCACGTCGGCGGCTTCGGGGCCGGTGACGAGCTTCTCCATGTAGAAGGACGCGCTCGCGTCGTACATGGACCCGCGTTCGGACACCGCCATCACGGCGATCGCGTTGTTCATGCCCTTGGCGGTGAGCGTGGTGCCGTCCACCGGGTCGACGGCGACGTCGCACTCGGGACCTTCGCCCGAGCCGACCTCCTCGCCGTTGAAGAGCATGGGGGCCTCGTCCTTCTCGCCCTCGCCGATGACGACGACGCCACGCATCGACACCGTGCCGACCAGTCGTCGCATGGCGTCGACGGCGGCCTGGTCGGCGCCGTTCTTGTCGCCGCGCCCGACCCACCTGGCGGCTGCGAGCGCGGCCGCCTCGGTCACTCTGACGAGTTCGAGGGCGAGGTTGCGGTCAGGTGCCTGCCCCTGGACGGCGAGAGGACCAGGAAGGTTCACGCTTTCGGCTGCCACGGAACTGAGACTAGTTGCACATGGGTGAATCCGCCCACTGATGATGTGGGCTGTCGGTGGCTCGCCGGCCGCGGTGGGATCCGGTACGAACCCCGTGCGCGGAAAGAACATGATCGCTCAGCCTTCGGCCCGCTGGTGTCGGGTGCGTGACATCCTGATCGTCCTGCTTGGTGCAACCTTGACCAGCGGACATACGTCCAACTGTATGCATGGGCGTCCGGCACGCGGAGGGGGCGTGCCGGACGCCCATCCATTGTTTACCGCCGGCTGGCCTTCCAGCCTTCGACCAGGCCGGATGACCCGCTGTTAGTTGGCTTACGTCCCGGCCCGGCGCGTCGAGCCCACCCGACCGGCGACGACTTCGACATGGCGGCCATTTGTTCGCCCGGGTAAAAGAGGTCTCGGCCTGGACGGAAAGTCGGTTTGGTGACGCTTGTGGCGGGTAACGGGCGAGGTATGGGATGCTGTGCGCATCTGTTCTGGTACGGGGGATGATCAGGTATATCGGCGGCTCTACGAGCGCTCGAAACTGCATACGGGGGTGTGTGGTGAGTTTCCGAGTAGAGGTCGTTGCGCACGGCGCCTCGGGGGCGGGACGCGCTAATTCTCCTGTCTGCCTCGAGCTGGAGCTGCCGCTGGCGATATGCGAGCCGACGACAGGAGTAGCTCATGGCTCAGGACATCTACCCCACGGCCCACTTCCGACCGGTGGTCAACAAGTCGGCGGGAATCATCACCCCCACCCGGGGACTGATCCTGCATGTACAGGAGGGAAACGGCTCTCCCTTCGGCGAGTTCAACAATCCGGCGACGCAGAAGAGCTCCCACCTGTGGCTGTCCAAGGCCGGTCATTTCGAGCAGTACGTGCCGTTCACCATGAAGGCATGGGCGCAGAAGGCGGGAAACACCGAGTGGATCTCCTGCGAGTGCGAGGGACGCGTTGGCGAGGACTACACGCCCATCCAGAGCGAACGCCTCGGTGAGCTGTATGCCTGGGGCATACGGGTGTTCGGCTGGGCCGCGCAGGTCACCGATGACCCGAAGGGTCGCGGGATCGGCACCCATCGCATGGGTGGCATCGCCTGGGGCGGCCATTCCTGCCCGGGTGGCCTGCGGGCAGGGCGGCGCCAGGACATTCTGGCTGCCGCGCTGGGCCGGCAGGGGACCGTCGATGCGGCCGGGAATCCGAGCGTGGGCCGGTTCGCCGGCTATCCCGTCCTCAACAAGGGTGACCACGACCCGGGGCACACCGGCAGTTTCCCCGACCGTGGAAATCCAGTGGCCACACTGCAGAATGCCCTGAACATCGTCCTGCGGCATGAGGACCACGCAGACCCGCTGCGCCTCGGCCCCGACGGGCAGTTCGGCGACCGGACCTACGCCACGCTGACGTCGTTCCAGCAGTGGTGGGGTCTTGCCACCGACGGGATTGCCGGGCCGGCCACCTGGGCCGGCCTTGATGGTGCTCTCCGGTTGTATGG
>NZ_CAAAFT010000072.1:4007-5110 GCF_900634765.1 Candidatus Protofrankia californiensis
CGACGGGATTGCCGGGCCGGCCACCTGGGCCGGCCTTGATGGTGCTCTCCGGTTGTATGGCCGGTGAGATGATCTTTACCTGTCACGTCACCTTGCCATAGCCGTCCGGACATGCACCGGGGATGCCAACAGCACGATCTTCTGTCGTGAGGCGATCCCGACGGGTACGAGATTGCCTGGCGGTGATCCACACGGGCAGGAGGGCCGACTGCCCTGTTGGGCCGCATCCCCGAGACGGCAGGATGGAGCGGTGGCACGACGACGCGGTCAGGAAACGATCCGAGACATGGCGCTGTCCCTCGGGGTGGTGATGGCCGGGGTGCTGCTGGTCGCGCTGTTCATGCCCAGGGGTGACGGTGACCCGGTGCACCCGGTGGACACGGCCGTCCCGCTGACCGCATTTGCGCGCTCAGCGCCTTTTGACGTCCTGGCGCCGACGGATCTGCCCGCCCACTGGAAGGCCACCTCGGTCCGGACCTCGGGACCGTCGGGTACCACCCGCACGAAGACGGTCGAGCTGACGATCGGGTACGTCGTCGACCGCCCGAACAACAGGACGTACGCACAGCTCAACGAGGGCAACGCCGTGGACGCGGTCAAACGCGTCCTGGAGGACCGGCCCGTGACGGGGACCGTCGAGGTGGCGGGACAGCCATGGCAGGAAAGACGCGACGACGCCGGCCACCTGGCGCTGACCCGCCAGGTCGGTGACGTCGTGCTGATCGTCTCCGACGGCGGTGGCAAGGGCGCAGCGTCCGCCTCCGACCTGGGGATTCTCGCGGCATCGCTGCGCCCGCACGTCGTACCGTAGACCGTGCGTAGCATACAGTAATCGGCTCAGTCTGCTCGGATAGTACGGCGTCAGCTCGGGCACCTCGGCGGTCGGGTGCCGGGACGGTCTCACGTCAGCGGGCCGGATCCTCCGCCGTGTCGGCACCGGCACTGTCGACAGGAGTGCTGTCGAGTCGGGCCCGGGCTCCGGCCAGGAACGCCTGGCACACCTTCGCGAGCGCTTCACCGCGTTCCCACAACGACAGTGACTCCTCCAGGGTGACGCCGCCGGCCTCCAGACGGCGGACAACCTCCTCCAGCTCCGACCGGGC
>NZ_CAAAFT010000072.1:5616-16328 GCF_900634765.1 Candidatus Protofrankia californiensis
CTCCGACCGGGCCCGTTCGTACGTCGGTGGCGTCTGGTGCACCGGCGGCGTCTGGTGCCCTGGTGTGTCGTTCGACCCCGACACCGACCCTCCTCATGTTTCGACCGCCTCATGTTTTCGACCGCGCGAACCAGCGCGACCGGGCGGCAGGCGCGCCTTGCGGCGGTCCTGCAGCGAACGTACGCGGCGGGCGTTGTCAGGGGCTGTCCGGCTGGATCTATCCGGTCGAGTTGTTCTGACAACCTTGTTCTGACGTGCGTCGTCCCGTCGCGCCGGTCGACCTTGCTTGACGGGACGGGCGGCCTCCGCGATCGTCTCCCGACATGCGAACTGGTGACGTCCGCCCGGGTGATGCCTGATGAGCGTCAGCGATGCCGGCCGGCAGGCCGTGAATGCGGATGAGCAGGCCGTGGAAGGACGGACAAGCGACGAGGAGTTCGTCGACGCGCTGCCCAAAGTGGAGTTGCACGTCCATCTTGAGGGATCCATGCGTCCGCAGACCCTGCTTACCCTGGCGCGCCGCCATGGAGTGGACGATCTGCCCACCGACATCGACGGCCTGACGAAGTTCTACGAGTTCCGTGACTTCGACCACTTCATCGAGGTCTATCTGGCCGCCGTCCGCGTGCTGCGGGACGCCGACGACTTCGCCGTCCTCGCCCGGGAGACCGCCCTGGGGCTTGCCGGTCAGGGGGTCCGGTACGCCGAGATCACCTTCACGCCGTTTCTGCATCTCGGACGCGGCATCGACGCCGGTGAGCTTTTCGAAGGCGTCGAGCGGGGCCGTCGGGAAGCCGAGGAAGCAACCGGCATCCAGGTGCGGTGGGTAACCGATATTCCCGGCCTGCCGAACATGGATCTACGCCTCGCATCCGAGGGCACTGTCGAGTTCGCGCTGAACCACCGTGAGTCCGTGATCGCGCTTGGTCTCGGCGGACCGGAGGTCGGCGTACCCCGCCCCCAGTTTGCCGAGGCGTTCACAGCTGCACGTGACGCCGGCCTGCACCGCGTCCCCCATGCCGGCGAGACCACCGGAGCGCGCACCATCTGGGATTCCCTGGAACACCTGCACGCCGAACGCATCGGCCACGGGATCCGAGCCCTCGACGATCCGGCCCTTGTCGACCATCTGCGGGCGCATCACATCCCGCTGGAGGTGTGCCCGACGTCGAACCTGCGTACCGGAGTCGTCGCGGACTACCCGGACCATCCGTTGCCCAAGATGATCGAACTGGGTCTGCCGGTCAGCCTCAACAGCGATGATCCGCCCATGTTCGGCACTACGCTGCGTGGCGAATATCTGCATGCGCTGCGCAGCCTGGGCCTGCGCCGCGGCCAGGTGATCGACCTGGCCGCGGCGGCGGTGGAGCACTCGTTCGCTCCCGCTCCGGTCAAGGAGGCCATCCGTGCCGAGCTCGCCGCGGTCGCCGACCGTGTCCGAACTGCTTCTTGACCTACGCCCTTGTCTTCGAGGCCACAAGCATCCTCGGAAGCTCTAAGCCGAGAGTTTGTGGATGTTGGACGGGGTGGTTTCCGGGGACGGGGTGTCGTTGGTGGGGGAATCCGGGGAATCTGTTGTGCGGGTGTCGGAGGCCGAGGTTTCCACCGGGGAGGAATCGGTGGACGGGATAACCGGACTGCCGCCTTTCGCGAGTACCGGTGAGAAGATGGTGCGTGTCACGGCGACCAGAAAACTCAGAATGGTCGTCGCGGTTCCCACAACGATCATTCCGGCTTGCGCAAGGCCCGCCGGACGCCCCCGCAGAAAAGCCCCGATACCGCTGAGCACCCCTCTCGGCAATACCTTGAGAATGAAGTCGCGCTCAGGTCCGAGAGGGCCTCGTTCCTGTGCCCGGTAGCCCGCGCACAAACGCCGGAGTGTGGCCTTCGAAGCGCCTTCCGCCCAGCACCGGCGCACGATGTACGAGGGATGTTGCCGCTGGGTGTGCACATGGTGGTGGATAACCGCAGCCGGTTCGTGCACGAAGCGCCCGCTGGGAATGACGGAGGAGGCTCGGATGCACAGCTCTGTTTCCTCGCAGCCTGATGCTCCTTTGATCTGCCGGCCCAGGCGTGTGTCGAAACCGCCGGTGATGGCGAACACGCTTCGCCGGAACAGGGCGCAGCCACCGAAGACATTACGCACGGTCGTCTGCTGGGTGGGTAGTCCGTGGTGGCTGCAGCCGACCGTCCAGAACAGTTCGGCCGGGAACCATCCGGGTTTCTCACCACCCCAGTCGGGTGTCACCCAGCCGCCGACCCCCAGGATGTCGGTGTCGGCGGCTGCGACCTGTACCAGGGATGACAGCCATGACGGATCGGCGACCGCGTCGTCGTCCAGGAAGGCCACGAATTCGCTGTCGACCGCCGCAATACCGACATTACGCGCGTTGGAGAGCCCGGTGCGGCCCCCGGTGGTAAGGACGAGTTCGTCACCGGCCCGTTCGTACAGACGGGCGAGCAGTTCGTCGTCACCGTCCACGACTAAGACGACCCGTTCCGGGACCAGTTTCTGTTCCCGAATCGAGTCGAGAGCTCTCATCAGTTGCGGCCATCGTGTCACGAGATGGCTGCACACCACGACACTGACGCTGGTCACGGTCTTCTCCACGGACGTTGTGGGGCCTTGAGGCGGCGCGAACAGAACCATGCTCGCGCTACGTTCGGCCGGTTGGTGTGTCTGGCCGGTTGGCGGGCCGAAGGCGGCACGATCATGGCTTTTCCCGCCTGGCTGGAGGCCGCGGGATGCCCAGGCCGTGCCGGGCGGCCCGGAAAGCGCGCCACGGGGTCCGACCACCGCGTCGCAGGTATGGAGTAATTCCGGGCTGGCCGTTGCGGACCAGGGCGAGGGTCTGTTCCGGGCTCGTCGAACCGGTGACGATCAACCGGCTGACCGAGAACGGCGACGCATCGCGATGGTGAATGCGGTATCCCACCTCGCAGGCGGAGGTGAAACCCGCGTCGGCCACGACCTTGCGGACGGTCCGTGTGTGATATCCGAACGGATAGCAGAAACTCTGGGTACGACATCGGAGTTCGTCCTCGAGTAGGCGACGGCTGGTCTCGACGTCATGGCGTAGCTCGTGGCTGTTCAGAAGGTCGAGTTCGGCATGCCGGTGGCTGTGCGACCCGATCTCGTAGCCGGCGGAGTGCAGGTCTCGCAGGTCGGACCAGGCAAGCAGGGGGGATGCGCCCTCCGGGTATGCCGACAGCCACGTCGCCCGACCGCCCACGTACGCGGTCGGGACGTAGAGGGTTGCTCCGGCGTTCGCCTTCCGCAGCGCCGGAACGGCGTGGGTGGAAAAGTCCGCGAAGGCATCGTCGAAAGTGATCGCAACGTTCTTCTCGACCGGCCGGGAAAGTGCTTCGGACAGGCTCAGCAGCCGGTAGCCGGCTGCCCCGAGGCAGGCCAGCTGGTCCGCGAACAGTGCTGGCGGTACCTGCCATCGACGAAATGCCGCGCTTGCGCCGTCGCCGATACTGTGGAACATCAACACGGGTAGGGATGGAAAGCGGTCGGTCATGTTCGGCCCCGGGCGTCGGTTCCGTTCTTCCGGTTGGCCGCCTTGGACCGCCGCGACCGGAGACTTCTTCCGCGGTGCTGCCCCGTTAATTCACCGACATGACGGCGATCACGCCGGGACTGTGACACTGAAGAGGTCCGATGATGCCGGGGATAAGCTTCTCTGCCGGCCGAACACGAGCGCGCCGACACTGGTCGCGCCAACGTTTTCCTCCCAGTGGCCCGGGGACGCGGGGACGCGAGTCTCCAGCAGCGCGAGAAAAACATGATCGCGCTGTCTTCGGCTCGCTAACGGACGTTCAGAATCTTCCGCCGAGAATCATAGCACTGTGGGTGTGAAAGATCACACCATGATCTTAATAATAATGTAACGACTACTGTCCGAAGTTGCCTGAATGTATTGCGTTGCCTCGAGTGGTTTGCAGGGTTTTTCTCGGTGTCCGGCGGATACGAAGAGCCGGTCGCGTCGCTTGCCGGGATTCCCGGCGGTTCGGCGGACAAAGGCGGAGCGATCATGTTTTTCGCGTCCGGGAGGCCGAGGTCCCCCGGGTCGCTGGAGGGCCCGGCTCGTTCCCGGCTCAGATCGACGTACCGGTCGACGTGCCGGCCTGCGTCCGCGTGCCGGCTGTCGCGGGGAAGGATCCTGCGGCAACCCGCACGGTCAGCGCGTCACCGGGGTCGACCTGGGCGGGATCGCGCACGATGGAGCCGTCGTAGGTCCTGCGCACCAGCGCGTATCCACGGTCCAGGGTGGCGGCTGGTGACAGTGCGTGCAACTGAACCGACGCATGAGTCAGATCCTGTTCGGCCCGCTCGAGCGTGTGGAGCGCACAGCGTCGCCCACGGGAGCGCAGCGCCTGGACGTACTCGCCCTGACGGTCGAGTTCGCGCCCGGGAGCGGCCAACACCGGACGGCCACACAGGTCGGCCAGCCACCGTTCCTCCCGATCCAGGCGCTGCTCGACGACCCGCCGGGACCGGCCGCGCAATGTCGTCACCAGCGCAAGCTGCTCGGTCACGTCCGGTACCACCCGCTTTGCCGCATCCGTTGGAGTGGACGCCCGGACGTCCGCGACGAAGTCGAGCAGGGGCGCGTCCTGCTCGTGGCCGATTGCGGACACCACCGCGGTGGTGGCCGCGGCCACGGCCCGTACCAGCGCCTCGTCGGAGAACGGCAGCAGGTCCTCCAACGACCCGCCGCCGCGGGCGATCACGATGACGTCCACCTCGGGGACGCGATCGAGTTCGCGCAGTGCGTCGATGATCTGCCCGACGGCCAGCGGCCCCTGCACCGCCACCTCCCGCAGCACGATCTGTACCGCGGGCCAGCGGCGGCGGGCGCCGGCGACCACGTCCCGCTCGGCCGCGCTCGCACGTCCGGTGATCAGTCCGACGGCCCGTGGCAGAAAGGGCGGCCGACGCTTGCGGGATGCCGCGAACAACCCCTCGGCCGCGAGCATGCCGCGTAGCTGTTCGAGCCGGGCGAGCAGGACCCCTGTGCCGATCGGGCGGATCTCCGTGACGGCGAGCGCGAGCGTCCCCCGCGCGGGGTGGAACGACAGCTTGCCCCAGACCACCACCCGGGCGCCGTCGACGAGACCGGCTCCGACCGTCTCGCATACCGTCCGTGAGCAGGTCAGCCGCAGCGACACGTCGGCGACCGGATCGCGCAGGGTGAGGAACACGGTGGCCAGACCCGGCCGGCGCACGATCTCGGTGATCTGCCCCTCCACCCAGACCCGGCCGAGCCGATTGATCCAGTCGCCGATCGCCCGGGCAACCGTCCGGACGGGCAGCGGCTGCTCCGGCGAGGAGGTGAGAGCCACCGGGTAACCGTAACCACCGCAACTGTGGATCGATGCACAAAGTACGAGAGATGTCCGTCGAGGTTGCCGGCATGTGACGGTTATCGTTCGGCCTTCCGGCTGCTGCCCGGCCGCGTAGACTTCCGGGCATGGGGCGGATCCTGTTGGCCAATCCGCGCGGGTACTGCGCTGGTGTCGACCGAGCGGTACAGACGGTCGAGAAGACACTGGAGCTGTACGGCGCTCCCGTCTACGTCCGTAAGCAGATCGTGCACAATGCCCACGTTGTCAAGACGCTGGAGGCAAAGGGCGCGATCTTTGTGGACGAGACCTACGAGGTTCCTGCCGGGGCGACCGTGGTGTTTTCCGCCCACGGCGTCGCACCGTCCGTCCACGAGGAGGCGAGGTCCCGGGAGCTGCGAACGATCGACGCCACGTGCCCGCTTGTGACCAAGGTCCACGGTGAAGCACGCCGATTCGCCAAGGAGGACTTCGACATCCTCCTTATCGGGCACGAAGGTCACGAGGAGGTTGTCGGTACCACGGGCCAGGCGCCCGACCGCATCCACCTCGTTGACGGTGTGGAAGACGCGGCGGCTGTCAAGGTTCGTGACGAGTCCAAAGTCGCCTATCTCTCACAGACCACGCTGTCGGTCGACGAGACCGAGACCACCGTGCACGCCCTGCGCGAGCGGTTCCCGCTGTTGCAGGGGCCGCCGAGCGCCGACATCTGCTACGCCACCCAGAACCGGCAGGTTGCGGTCAAGGAGATCGCCGGCCAGGTGGAGCTGATCCTGGTCGTCGGGTCGCCGAACTCGTCGAACTCGGTGCGCCTGGTGGAGGTCGCTCTTGATCATGGTGTGCCTGCCGCCTACCTGGTGGACGACGCCAGCCAGGTCGAACCCGCCTGGCTCGAAGGGGTCGAGACGATCGGCGTGACCAGTGGGGCGTCCGTTCCCGAGGAGCTGGTGACGGAGGTCGTCGCGTGGCTTGCCGAACGCGGTTTTGACGACGTCCAGCAGGTGACCTCGGCGGAAGAGCATCTGCTGTTCGCTCTGCCGCCCGAGCTTCGCCGGGAAATCCGCGCTCGGGAGCGCGCGGTCAGCAGTTAGGGTGTCCGTCCGGCTACCCGCGGGTGTGCCCCGCGGGTAGCCTGCGGGGCACACCGAAACGGCTTACCGAACGCCTGTCGGGTTACTGAACGCTCGCCGGGTGCCGGAGAAGCGCGACCGGATCCGCGCAGAGCAGGTCCACGGCCGTGCGTACGAGCTCCCGGTCGAAGGTACTGGCGTGGAAGGTTGCCGTGACGTGCACGCATCCGGACAGTTCGGCGAACTGGAAGGTGACGAAGTCAGGCTGCCGTTGGGTCGTCGCCGACAGGTAATAGGTGTCCGAAGCACCGCCCCGCCACGGCAGTTTCTCGAAGCCGCGAAGCCGTCCAAGATGGTTCAGGACCAGTGACGGACGCGCTGGAAAGGGTGCCTGATCGGTCAGCGCTGCGATGCGGCCGACCTGGGCGAGCCCTGTCAGCAGGCTCATCGTGGCCAGTGGACGCCCATTCGCGGTCGCGGCCTCCAGCGCGGCTGAAACAGCTACCGGATCACGGGAGTCCGTCGGTTCGACATAGATACCGATCGTGAAGTTTCCGTCCAGCTGACGGCCGGTCGGGAGGAACTTCCGGTTGTCGACGACGGTGTAGAAGCCGCCGGCTGCCGGCTGTATGCCCGCCGCCTCCACCGCCGCCCGGGCCGCGGCAAACACCACCATGGTCCGGGTCACCCCCGAAGCGTTGCGGACCTTCCATTTCCGCATTTCGGCGAGCGTGCTCCTGGAGAGCACCCCGGAAACTACGGCGAAATCCGGCTGCCACGGCCGGCTGCGCACTCCGGCGGCCGGGCCGGGCACAACCGCGCGCGGGGTTCGCAGCGTCGCGAGTATCCGACCGGGCTTCCGGCCGTAGTACTCACCCAGGGCGCGTGCCAGGGGAACTCGTGTGGACGGCCTGTGCAGGCGCAGCGGCGGCCGGCCTTCCGCGGCGGCCGACAGCAGCTCGGCGCCGGTGTCGAGGACGAGGCGCGCATCCCCGAGAGGATGCGCCAGCGACAGTGCTACGGTGTCGCGGCCGATCGCGAACCGAAAAGGGAGGTCGTCGACGTGAGCGGCATACTGCCGCTCCAACAACCGCTCCGGCCCACCGGCGTCGACGGTGTCTTCGAGTGTCGTGACCATCCGCTCACAATGGCTGTCGAGTTCGTTGCCCGGAACCGGACGCCACTGGTGGTAGTCATGGTCGGGCCGGCGGAACAGGCGATGGTCGGGAGCGATCCAGGCGAGCTCGTGAAGGGCGGCGCGGACCGCGTCGATGCCGGGTAGGTCCAGCGGCCCCACAATGAAGACGGAATGGGCGCCGATCCACATCCGGTCGCGTCCGGCTATCCGTAGGGACCGTGTCCTGCCTGGCATCGTCCACTCACCTCCGGTGTGATTGTTTGTCTCCTGTCGCGAGGACGACGTGGCAGTACCGTGGTGTGTCCGGTTGATGACGTATACAGACGTTCGCCGGACGGCTGGGTATCTCGACGCCGACAACTCGTCCCGATGACAAACGGACGTGGCGACGCGCGATCCGCCGCCGGTGTCATCCACACTATCCCGTCTGCCGGCCGACTGGACCCGCGGCGACCGTCGATCACTCTTCATTATTGACGATCTTGGGTTGTTCGTGCGCGATCATATTGTTATTGTCGGAGTGGTTGTCCAGGTGGTGGGGTGGGGGCGCGCCGTGAACCCGCGCTGCGGCGCGTGTGAGCGAAGGAGATCAACTGTGCATCGTGGAAAGCTCTGGGAGCAGCTCAAGCTCGAGTTCTGGATGCTCGTACAGGGAGCAATCGTCAATGGCATCGGTGGGTCTTTCCTCGTCCCGCGTCCACTTCGCTTTCTGCTTTATCGTCTCGGCGGCGTGCGGACGAGAACGATGAACATCATGCCGGGTTCGATCGTCGGTCATCGCGCGAGCTTCGGCCGCGGGGCGGCTGTGGGTTCCATGTGTTTCATCGAGAACTCGGCGGAGGTGCAGATCGGCGAGCGGGTCAAGATATCGCCCCAGGTGACGATTCTGACCTCCACGCATGACATGGTGAACGGTGAGGTCAGCAGCACGGTGATACCCAAGCCGGTTGTCATCGAGGACGACTGCTGGCTCGGCGGCCGGGTGACCGTGATGCCGGGCGTGACCATCGGCCATCACTGCGTGATCGCCACCGGTGCACTGGTCAACAAGGACTGCAAGCCCTACGGACTGTATGCCGGATCGCCCGCCCGCCGGGTTCGCGATCTTGCTCCGGAAGAACCCGCTCCGCCGCCAGCGTCCGACGCGCAGCTCCCCGACGCGCACCCCCCCGCCGCCAACACGCCTGCTCCTGCGTCCGTACCGTCGACGTCCACACTCGCCTCCGCATAATCGGCGGCTCGCCGCCCGTTCGGTAATCGGCGACCCGCCGCCGATGTGCCGGACCGGGACGAGCAGAACGGGACGCGGCTTCGAATCCGCGGACCCCGTGCTTGTCAACCAAGAGGTCCGGGAGGCCCAGGTCCCCAGGGTCCACTAAGGAGCGCCCGAGAACGGGACTGTTCGGCTCGAACGCCCCGTTCTCGGGCGCTCGTGCGGCCCGGCCGGAGCCTTTTACGGGTCGACGGTCCTCCGTGGGTTCTCGACCACGTCGACTTTTCCGATTATTCGGATCGGTTTCGTTGTGGGTGGCTGGAAAGCGGGCGGTTGGAACCTGGCCGCAGGTGCGGGGTGCTCTCGTCCGGCAGGTGCCCCGACCGACCAGGTCGGTGTCGGGTGCTGGTGGCCCGCTCATGAGTACGGCTAGAGTGTCTCGTTGGCCGCTTCGTTGGCGTAGTGGGCGAGATCCCGTTCGTCGATCGGACGGAGCAGCTCGAGCGGGTAAAAGCTGGCTGCCAATCTCCGGTACGCCGCCGGGAGCGCTTCGATGGTGTTCGCCTCGACGTTCACTTCCGCCGCGATCGTGGGCTCGGGCTTTCGCCAGATCACTGATAGTGACGGTAAGGTGATTACCGCTTCCAGCGCTACCGCCAACAGCCAACCCCAGCACAGGCCGTTCACCCCGGCGAGCCGACCGCCGACGAGGGCAAATACGATTTCCATGGCCGTCCCGGCCCCGACCACTCGTAAAGCAGCTCCCAGCCGCCCCTGCACCCGCCGGAGCGAGACGTAGTGGTCCTTTATCACCAGGGGCACACCGGCGATCATCATGATCTGGAATGCGCTGACGGCAACACCGCTGGTATAGGCGCCACCGAAGATGGTCATGACAAGACCGGCGAAGGGCGCTGCGATCAGGAAGGTGACGACGGCCGCCGCGAGTCCGAGCGGCAGAGTTGCCCGGATCTTCGCGAGCGCCTGTTCCTCGTTCTGCCCCGACTGCGCGAACACGGCGATAGTCAGCGCGAACGGAATGATGAAGAAGAAGGACGCGGCAAGGCGCGCGGTCGTGAAATAAGCCGTGTCCGCGGCCGTTGCGGCGAGTGCGGCGAGAATGGGCAGGAGCAGGGTCGGGACCTGTAACGCCAGGTTGAGCATGTGGTGCCCACCGGCCTCCCCGCGCATTTCCCGAAGCTGCCGGAATCCGGCGAACCGCTGGGTCGGCGTGGTCGCGGTGTCATCCGCTGGAAGGTCGTCCTGCGCCGGCCGGCGGAAGTAGCGGTAGCAGACCGGCAGGGACAGGCCCATACCGGCCACCCAGGCGAGGTAGAGGTCCAGCCCGGACGTCCAACCGATGAGCACGAATATCGGAATCAGCCCGAGTTTGACGACGGACGTGACGACGTTGCGGGCGAACTGCACGGCCCCTCGAGCCGCCGACAGCAGCGCGTAGTCCAGAGTGGTCGTCACCGCGAACAGGACGACCCCGACGCAGAACAGCGCGGCGACGAACACATTCGAGCTGACCGGGCGCAACGTGTCGGACAGGAACGGAGTGAGCCCGGTCCACGCCAGCGCGAGCACACCGGAGGCGACCCCGACAACGGTGATGGATGCCCGCATCAGCCGGAGACGGTCCGATTCCCGCTCGAGCGTCGGGAGCTTGGCCATCAGCAGCGTACCGAGGCCGAGCATCCCGACCGAACCGAGGACCGTCATCGCCGCGATGGCCGCCGAACCCACCCCGACGGCGTCGACGGCGTAGGTGCGCGCGGCCAGGGACCAGAACACCGCCCCGAGGACGGACGTCACGATCTGCGTTCCCACCATGGACATCGCGATGGTCAGCAACTGTGCGAGACCCGCGGGCGCCCGACCGCGCTCGGCCTCCTCCGACGGTGGGTCGCTGGCAGCCACCGCCACCGCCACCGCCACC
>NZ_CAAAFT010000072.1:16608-21280 GCF_900634765.1 Candidatus Protofrankia californiensis
CTCCGACGGTGGGTCGCTGGCAGCCACCGCCACCGCCACCGCCACCGCCTCCGGCGCGGCTGCCATGGCGCTGTTCACGGCGGTGCCGTTCATGGCCGTACCGTCCGTAATGGTGCCGTTCACGGCCGCACTGTCCGTGGCGGTGCCGTTCATGGCGGCGCTGTCCATGGTGGTGTTGCCGCGGCTGTCCCGTCCGCGGTGCCGATCGTCACCGTGGGCAGTCCGGGCCGGACCAGGATGCTCGCTGTCGGGTAACGGCGTGTCATGCGTGGGCACGGTAGGAATCTGCGAGCGCGTTGGCGCAGTCGTCCCATGTGGGCAGGCGGGTGGACGGCGCACTGTGGCTGCCGGCCCCGACCGGCGCGTCCCCTCCTGTAGCCGTGTCCCCTCCAGTAGCCGTGTCCGAGGTCAGGTGGCGGAGCAGGGCAGCGGCGACCGTGCGCGGGTCCGCGGGGTTGTCGACCCGTTCGGCCAGACCGCGATCGGCCAGCTCACCGAGGCCGGTGGCGGGGGCGACCACGACTGGACGTCCGAGCGCGACCGCCTCCATCACCGCGACCGGATGGGCTTCGTACTCGCTGAGTAAGGCGACCACGTGCGCACCTGCCAGCAGGTCGGTCATGGCCTGGCGTTCGGCCGGCGGGACAAAGGTGAAGCCGACCCGGTCGGCCACACCCAAACGGATGGCCTGAGCCCGCAGTTCGTCCTCATACGGGCCCTTTCCTACCAGCAGCAGCTGTGCGCGCGGTTCCTGTTCGAGCAGTGTGGGCAGCGCGGCGATCAGGTGGTGCTGGCCCTTGTACTTCTCGAAACGGCCGACCGAGACCACGGTCGGAGTGCTGGCGTCGGGTTGGACGCCGGTGGCGGCGGGTTCGACGCCGTTCGGGATGACCGCCAGACGGTTGGCGGCTACACGCGCCAGCCGGGCGAACATCTCCTTTTCGAACTCGGCGACGCACAGTACCTGCCGGGCGCGGCGCAGCAGTGGGCCGAGGGTCCACCACTGGACGTCGCGCAGCCGATGGCGCATCGCTGACGAGTGGCCACCGGTGTGCGGGCTGACCAGGTAGGGCGTCTGCGCTGCGAGCGCAGTGGCCATGGCGATGACCGGGACGGCGGTGTGCACTCCCTGGCAGTGCACGAGGTCGTAGTAGCCGCTGCCGACCGCCGCGCGAATGCGCGGAGCGATGTAGTAGTCGCGCTCCCGTGGCCAAGCGGGTACTCGCCGTACCCGAATCCCCTCGACGACCTCGACGGGGGGCCGGCTTCCGTCGCGATCGGTGGTCAGGACGTCCACCCGCAGGCCGGGCATGGCGTTCAGCCGTCGGGCCGTTTCGTAGACGTGTGTCTCGATCCCTCCCATGTCGGGGAAGAACCGGGGGGTGACCTGGAGCACGCGAAGTCGTCCGGACACGGTTATTGCTCCCTCGGGGTGGCGAACGCAGCTGTCGGGGCACGACACGTTGGCACTGTGTTGCAACTGCGCGGGTTGCAACTGCACGGGTTGCGACTGTGCGGGCTGGCATGAGAGCAGGACATCATCATAAATACTATAAGTTATTGAATTGTTATCGATCGTATGATTTTTCCATTGACGAGAAGGCGGACTGTGGTTGGGGCGGGAGTGGCCTCGCTCCCCACGGGGACGTCGACCTTTTTCTTGCGCGGCTCCAGCGGCAACCGCCACTGTCGGCCCTCGGCGTTGATCACCTCCAGCAGGAGATCACCGTTGTCGCCCTCGGCCCGGGTGACGGTGACTTCCAGGCCCGTGTGTGTCCGGGTAGCGCCGAGCGCCGTCACCGGCGCATTCATGGTTGTGTCGTCCGACCACCACGACAGGCCCACCGCCACGGCGAGGATCAGTATCGGGACGGACGTCAGCAGCACCGCCCTGCGGGGTCCTGCCTTCCAGGCGCTGGTCTTCCAGGCAGCAGCCTTCCAGCGCGACGCCTCCCGGAGCAGGTGGTCTCGGATCCGGGCCAGGAAGGTGGCCGGTCGCAGGCGTCCGAAGGTGGCGAGTGCCACCGCCACGGCGCCGAACAGCAGGTCGTAGGCGAGCGGGTTGTCGGCAAGCCCGACCACGGCCACCAGCAGCGAGCCGACCATCAGCCCGGTGACGGTGAGCAGAAACAGCGGGGCGATGTTCGCCGGGGAGTCCGCCCGGGAGCTGACCGGGGAGTTCGTTCGGGGGTTTGCCGCGGATGCGTCTGCCGCGGAGTCGTTTCCACCGGAGTCTGTGCCGGCTTTCGCGGTCCGGGTGAGGGTTGCGTGCAGACCGGCGACGCCGAGAACGAGAATCGTAATTCCGAGGAGGGCCTGCAGGACGGTCGTGACCGTGTTCACCGGTCACCTCCCGCAGGCCGCGGAGTTGTTGTCGGAGGTGTTGTTGGCAGCCAGAGGGCTTTGACGTCGTATATCTTCACCGGTCCGTTGTCGTAGACCTTCACCGAACCCGGCTGGGTGTCGAACTTCGCCAGCATCGCCGGTGTCAGCTGGGAACCAACCGGCGCTTCGCCGTTTTCCGCGTAGAACGTCTCGTGCGGGAGCCCGTCGGCAAGCCGGGTGTCAACAATGACGTACTGGATTCGACCGGTCGTAATGACCGTGCGTTCGTAGTCCCCGATGGTGCTGCCGAAGTAGAGTGGTGCGGCGCTGGCCCTGCTGCCCAGGCTGGTGACGAGCCACTGACGGCCGATACTCATGAGCCGGACCCCGGTCTCGCGGTCGCCGGCGACCCGGCTGCCCTGCGGCAGCCGGGTGTTCGCCCAGTCGGTGGCGGCGACCACGTACGGGTCGATGGAACGCCCGTCGGCGATCACCAGGTAGGGTCCCGGCATCCGTGACCAGTCCGCGCCTGAGCCCAAAACCGTGCCGCCTATGAATACAAAGACCGAGAGTGCGGTGGTGAGCCGTACGAGGTGCGCTGGACGGGTCGTGCGATGGGTCGTGAGGTAACTGGTGATGGTGAGGCCGAGCACGGCGGCGAGGCCGAGGTAGATGAAGGTGGACATGCGGGTGGACAGCTCGGCCGTCCGCGGCGCGACGGTGCCGATCACTGTCAGGGGGAACGCCAGGTGCATGAGCCGCAGGAGCTGGTACAGCGTTGCGTGCCGGCTGTCGGTGTCCGGCCGGAACTTGAACGGACCGACCGGGAGGATCGACACCGACCACAGCAGGGTCGAGCCGAGCAGTGCCACGATCTGCCAGGTCGGGGTGGCCGTGCCGGCTGAGTCGGTGAACATCTTACGGCTCTTGGCCTGACCGCTGGCGACATTGCCGGCTTGGTGGAAGCTTTCCGACAGGATGGGTCCCAGATAGTCGCTGAGCATCGAGATGCTGACAAGCGCCCAGCCCGCGGTGGTCAGCAGCCCGACCAGGGTGATGCCGGCGAGCGCCCTGCCGTCCGCCCGGTCACGCCGGACGAACGCGCACAACGTCCACCCGGCGAGCAGCCCCACAGTGATCCAGCTGGTGATGTGGTGGGTCAACGACAGCGCGATCCACGTCATCGCAATCAGTAATGCAGCGATTATCCGCCCGTACCGTGGGCGGTCCACGACGATCAGCAGGAGCAGCACAGTCAGGGCGATGGCCAGGGACTGGTAGGCGAACTGCGCGTTGAAGAAGAAGAACTGCGGACTGCAGGAGTAGATCGCAACCCCCACTCCGGCCGCGTAGGCGGACCGGCTCAGGCGTTCGATCAGCAGAAACAGGCCGTATACCAGCAGGAAGCGCGCCAGCAGGACGACGCCGATCACAGCTACCTGGTTCGGTACGCCGAGCAGCTGGACGACGGAATTGGTCAGCAGCTCCAACCCCGGGAACCGGGGGCTGACCGGCAGGCCCGGATGAGGGGTGAAAACATGCCCGGTCGCCTGCAGATCGAGCAGGGTGCGCAGGTGCAGTAGCTCGTCGAACTCGCGGACGGCGGAAATCTGGGTCAGTTCGAAACAGAAGTACAGGGCGACGCCCAGAAGCACCGACACCCGCAGCCGTTCCTGCCGGGATGTGCCTGTCCGCAACAGGCGGATCGCACCTGTGGCGAAGACCGTCATCAAGCCGGGCCAGAGCAGTGCGGTGCCCGCGTCCGGATGCCCGGAACGTCCGATCAGGTAGGACACCGCGACCAGCAGCACTCCTGCGGCCATGATCGTTGCAACGGCAAGGGAGCGGTCGGGGACGGTCAGGCCATGACTGGTCAGGCTCGTGGTGACCGAGCGCACGACCGGGTGTCCGCCGGCCGGAGGTGTGCTGATCGGATCATCCCGGGACGCGGGCGCCTTCCGCCACGGCCGCCAGCCCGGTAACGAAATCCAGCCTGGTAACGAAATATGGTTCGCGCTGTTGCCGCCGGCCGGCTCGCCAACCGGCCCGGTAACCGTCTCGAGGAGCCCCGCCATCGGATCGAGCAGGACCACGGTCGGGTCGGAGTCGACATGCGCAGCCGCCTGCCCCGTTTTCTCCTCCATCCGGTCATTGTCGTAGGTGCCGGACTTCTCACGGGCGACGGATCCGGTGCTGCGTCTGGGCGTGAACGCTGTGATGACAATGGTGCTGGTGCGCTCCCGGATCGCGCTGTCGGTTGCCGGCGCGGCATTTTCGATTGCGTTGTTGTTCGTTGTGTCGTCGTTGGTCGTGTCGTCTTCGTCGAGCGGCCGGGATTCAGCGGGCC
>NZ_CAAAFT010000073.1:0-5050 GCF_900634765.1 Candidatus Protofrankia californiensis
GTGTCGTCTTCGTCGAGCGGCCGGGATTCAGTGGGCATGGACCAGGTCTCGATAAACAGTTTCTATGCGCGGTACCACCCGCCCGGCGGTGAAGTCCGCGGCGCGGTCGCGGGCGCGCTGGCCGAGCCGCTGCCGCAGTGACGGGTCGGAAAGGAGCAGGTTCATCGCCGTGGCCAGGGCGTCCGGAGCCGAGGGTGGGACGACGACGCCCTCCTCCCCGTCGCGGACCATGTCCGCGATGCCGCCCATCCCAGTTGTGACGACCGGGATACCGGCAGCCATGGCCTCCAGCACAACAGTGGGGCACGGGTCCGGCCAGATGGACGGGACGACGGCGAACGCGGCTCCGGCGAACGCCTGCATGATCTTTTCGTGGTCCCACGGTTCGGCCACGACAGCCCCTGCCGGAAGGCTGTCCGGCAGCTGGGATGTCCGGCGACCGACCATCAGCAGTGGCGGGCGGTCGGCAGCCAGCCGGCTGTAGGCGTCCAGCAGGATCCCGACACCCTTGTCCCGACTGAGATCACCGACATACAGCAGGTAGCCGCCCGCTGTCATGCCTCCAGGAACGGTGTGCGACCTGGTTTCCAGCAGCTCGTCCGGGATGAAGTTCGGGATGACCTCGAATGGTGTGCCGCCGGAGGCAAGGCCGGTGTGTCGGGCGACCGCCGAACTCACCGCGATGATCCGGTCCAGGGACATCCGGCGCAGGGCGCGGCCCGCCTGGTTGCCGGCGACCGTGGCGAGGCCGACCGGCCCGCCGTAGTGGTCGTGGGCGCAGCGGATGCACCGTCGCGGCGACGGCCCGTCGCATATCTGCCGGCCCATGTACATGAAGCGCTTGGTGGCGCAGACATGGCTGTAGTCGTGCAGGGTGAGCACCATCGGCGTGCGGGTCGTCAGGCGTAGGGGAGTAAGGCTGTTGACGATCCAGTTGTGCGCATGGATGACGTCGGGGCGTTCCTCGGCGATGACACGCCGTAGCGCTCTGGTCACCGCCGGGTCCGGCAGTGGCGGCGCGTAGAGCCGGTCACCCTCCCCGTACAGGAAGGGCAGTGACGCGGTGATCGGCCGAACGGTTCGGACGCACATGCCGTCACGGATTGCCGTGCCGGTTTTGTCACCGAAGGTGACTACAGTGACCTCGTGATGGTCGGCCAGGCGCCGGCCGAGATTGTGGACATGACGTTCCTCACCGCCGACGATCGGCGGGAAGAACTGGGCGAGCAGAAGGATCTTCACAGGGTGGATCCTCCGGCGGGGCGCTCCTTGCCGCGGCAGGCGGTGACCGGTTGCAGCAGGCGACCGCGCAGGTACCCGACAGCGGTGATCGCAACTCCTGACACGATGGTCACGGCGCTGCGACGCCGGCCGGGGGTGTGCACGTCGCGCCAGATGGCACGGGGGAGCGTCCGGGACATGTAGGTACGTTCCGTAGCCAGAGCGGCTGTCTGGCCGACCTGCTCCGCGATGATCGCTTTTGACCGTCCCTCGGCATAGCAGCGTTGACGGAAGTACGTGAAAGAAGCCCGCTTCGTCGTGACGCGGTGATGAACCACCGCGCGCGGTTCGTAGAGGATGGTCGCCCCCGGATCGGCCTGCCGCAGCCTGATGCCGAACTCGGTCTCCTCGCATCCCAGCGGGGTCGATCCGATCCGGCCGATGCCGCTGGTGAAGCCACCGATGCGGTCGAAGACGGTCCGGCGGAAGGACATCGCCGCACCGATGGGATTGCGGACCGGGTGGATGGAGGTGGGCAGACCTTCGTAGCTGCAGCCGACCACCCAGTCGAACTCGGGGGGAAACCACGCGGGTCGGCCGGGGGCCGGCCACATGGGTACGGCGGCGCCTCCCACGCCCTGCACGGTCGGCTCCGCATACGGGGCCAGTAGGTGCTCGAGCCAGTCGGGCTCGCCGTGGGCGTCGTCGTCGAGGAACACCACGACGTCACCGCGAGCGGCGTCCACGCCGGTGTTGCGTGCCCCGGACAGGCCCCGGGCGCCGGTGCTCGCAAGCACTGCGACGCCGTCGAAGGTGGCCCGAGCGCGGGCGAGCAGGGTGTCGTTGTGGTCGACGACCAGGATGATCTCGCTTGCCGCCGTCTTCTGGTGACGAACGCTCGCGATGGCGGCAGCGAGGTCGTCCCAGCGTTCGAGGGTGTATGCACAGATCACCACGGACGCGGCCGGTGCTGCCGCGGCCGCGGCAGCACCGCTGTCCGCGGGCCGAGGCTCGACAGGCTCGACGGGAGCTGCCTGCACCGGGATTACCGGGATGGGCATGGCAGCCGATCCGGCGACCGTCACGCCGGAGGCTTCGGTACCCGTCGTGCTGGAAGCCTCGGGAGCCGGATGCGAGGGGTCGGCTCCGCCCGGGACGACGCCGGTGGATGCCGTCACGCGCATTCCACCTCGGAGCTGACCACGCTCACGCCTGCGTCGGGTTCGGGGGTTTCCAGGTGGACGCTTTCCGGGGTTTCGCTTCTTGCTTTCTGGGGCCGAACGACGGTCAGGTTCGGGCCGACCGCTGCCGCCGTGGACCAGCGCGGTATCAGTCGCCGTCGCCGCCGGCGTGAGCCGCGGGATTCGACCAGGATGGTGCGCAGGACCCGCAGACCGTCGGAAAAGGCGTTGAGGTTGCTGACCCCGTGAATGCGGGGGTGCTCGAAGCTCGGGACTTCCACGACTCGCAGCCCGGCTCGGGCCACCCTCATGTTGATGACGGTCTCGACCTCGAAGCCGTCCCCCCACTCGTAGGCTTCGGAGCGCTCACCCGGATCCAGGTTGAGGGTGGGCAGGCAATGCCGCCAGAACGCGTTGTAGCCGTAGCAGAGATCGGAGTATCGGCAGCCCAGGAAGGCGTTGACGAGGCCGCTGAGAAACGTGTTGCCGGCCCGCCGCAACCGGGTGATGTCGCTGCTGCCGCCGCCGTTGATGAAGCGGGACCCCTTTGCGAAGTCCGCGCCGGCGGTGAGGACCCGGACGAACTCGCCGATCTCCGCGGGGTCGGCCGAGCCGTCGGCGTCGAGCATGACGAGGATGTCGCCGGTGGCCGCGGCGAAACCGCACGCGAGCGCGTTCCCTTTGCCGCGGCGTGTCTGATCGACGACTACGACGTCGGGTCGCAGCGCTCTCGCGACCGCCACCGTGTCGTCGGTCGACCGGCCGTCGACGACGACGATTTCAGCCTCGGCGGGCAGGCTCTTGAAGACGTACGGAAGGTTGCGTGCCTCGTTGAGCGTCGGGATGATGACGCTGACAGTCGAGATCTTGATGGTCGGTAGGTCCGAGTGTCCGGACACCTGTCCCCCCACATAACTGGATGTCGGGAGCCACCATGGGCCAGGCGAACCCGAGCCGATGTGGTGCCCCCAGTTCTCTGTCGACTTTCCCTGTGGTGATCGCCGTTTCAATGGTTTGAACCGGCATTTCCTGGCGGAGCGCTACGACTGTCGTTACACGTCCCCCCGGACACCGGATCGACAGTCGTCATCGCGAGCTATTGCGTCATCCCCTATCGCTGGACACCCGTGATCTCCTGGTCGGCCAAAGACGACACGATCATGGTTCTTCGTGTGGTCGGCAGACTCAGGGACGTTGGAGCATCCATGATCCGAGTTGATTGGTGAGAGTTTGCGGTTAAGAAGTTAGCATCGCCCCGGGAGGGAGTCTCGGTCGGTCGAAGTATAACAATATTGTTTGCCCGTTGTTCATTTTTGCATGACCGGGTTGCGGTGGCCAATCGCGATCTACTTAAATCGTAACGGTGATATTGCTCGGTGTAGTGTCAGTTGCTCCCAGTAATGGGATGTAGGCGGGGTGTGCTGGCTGGGCGAGATAAAGGATACCCGACCGTCGTCGACTCCAGGTGTTTGCACAGATTTCCTCCGCGCCCGCATGCCGGTGTCCGGATGGCGACAATGGGCCGTTCCGATCTTACATTTCGGTCTGCAACCGAATTCTTGTGACGAATTTCACCGCCGCCTGCGGGGTCCGTTGTGGCGTATGCCGGTCCGCCTCCCGAATAGCGTGGTCATGCGCAATGGAGCAATCGGTGTGATGTTTTCTCGCGGGCGCGAGCGTCCGGCAACAGGATTTGGATCAAGGAGTGGGGGTAGAGCGGGGGCTTCCGGATGTCGCGACCCGGTCACGACATCTGATGGGGCACCGCTGATCTGATGGGGCACCGCTCTGTGTTGCGCGGGGGCGGCACGACCAGGGCCGGCCAGGCCACGCTGGGCACGGCGGTGACGGGGCCCTGTGCCGGGCACGGCGGCGGAAGTTGCACTGGGCGCAGCGGTGGCAGGGCCCTGCACAGTGGCGGGGCGCCGCACAGGATACGGTGAGCCGGATGGGAGATCTGCGACAGCTCCAGGTCCCCGGGTCGTTGGAGGGCCAAAGGCGGCGTGATCATATTTCTTTCGCGCTCGAGGTCTGGAAGCCGATCTGGGAGGTCCGGGAGACCGGGTTCCGGGTCACTGGGAGCGCGGGCGGATGTGCGAGAAGGCGGGGCACGGGCAGCGTCCGCAGTCCGATCCGTGGCGGTAATGCCGATGATCGACACGAGAATGACCGCAGCGACAGGTCGCCCACCATCGGGTTAGGCGTTCCCGCAGTTCGGGGTGTGCATCCATCGGCACACTGAAAACGGTACCGGATATCTACCCGATGCTGTTCCGGCGAGCCGGCAGACGCTGTTCTAGGGAGTCGGTCGGCGGCGATTCCCGGGTGGGTTGAGGTTTCGTTCGCGTATGCGGTGGGTAACTCGTGCGCGCCGTGCACGAACCATGGCGATAAGGACAACAGCGGCGAAACCCAGCAGAAGTACGGGAGCTCGCAGAATCAGGTCGGATCCGATATCGATCGCCTTGCTCTTCAGCCCTCCGCCGCTGTCGCCCGACGACGGTCGGGTGAATCCGACACCAATGGCAATCACCGCATAGACCAGCGGTGGCGCAATGACGGTCCCGAGAAGATCGTCGGGATGTACCCGGGTGGCGGCAAGGATGCAACCGGTGACGAACAGGACTCCGAAGGCGACTCCCGGGGAA
>NZ_CAAAFT010000073.1:5075-5944 GCF_900634765.1 Candidatus Protofrankia californiensis
GGATGCAACCGGTGACGAACAGGACTCCGAAGGCGACTCCCGGGGAACCGGACAGAACCACGTCGATGGTTGCGCCGACCGTCCCGGCCAGGATGAGCAGGATGGCGGCGCCGAGCACGGTCAGACCGCGCCTGCTGCCCGTTACCACCGTGGGCGTCCCGTCGTTGTTGCGTCGACCCTGGATTCGTCCGCGTTGGCCGGCCGGAGGGCCGATACCTCCGGCGCGGCCGGACGGACCGGTCGACGAACGACGGGGCGGCGAGTTCACTTGGGCAAGGTACCGCCCGGCGTCGTCTCAGGTATCACCGGCGAGTGCTATCGCTGCGTGAGGCAGCCGCAGGCATCACTTTCGGTGATGACCCTGAAGCCTTCGACAACATCACCCATATGTGCCGCCAGCATTACCCGCGAGTTCGGTCGCGGACAAGGCTCGCACGCCGGTTTCCACCGGCGACGGTGTCGCCAGGACGTTCTCCACCACCTCCATGGCGGCAAGCCTGCGTGCCGGCACCAGCACGCGGCTCTCCAGAGATCCCACCGCCGCGTTGAAGTCGGTCACGGTCCGGCTCAGTGAACGGCCGAGCCTGTCCACATGTTCGCCGAGCGTGCCGAGGCGGGTATAAAGATCTCTGCCCAGCTCGGAGATCTCCCGGGTCCGGCTGGTGAGCGCCTCCTGGGTCCACGCATGGGCGACTGTTCGCAGCATCGCGATCAGAGTGGTCGGAGTCGCGATGACGACCTTTTTCGTGGCAGCGTGCTCCAGCAGGGTCGGGTCCTTGTCCAGCGCCGGTGAGAGGAATGCCTCGGCGGGCACGAACAACACGACGAACTCCGGGCTGGAAGGCAGTTGCCGCCAATACGCCTTCGCG
>NZ_CAAAFT010000073.1:6251-10015 GCF_900634765.1 Candidatus Protofrankia californiensis
CGTAGCTGCCGTGCGTGGGCGGTGAGCCGTTCGTCGCGGGTCTGTTCGTCGCGAGCCTCGATGGCCTCGAGGAAGGCCAGCAGTGGCACTTTCGAGTCCACGACGATGTTTCTCTCACCCGCAAGATGAACGACCATGTCCGGTCGTCGCACACCGTCTTCGGTGACGGTGCTCGGTTGTTCGGTGAAGTCGCATCGGGCGATCATCCCGGCGACCTCGACCACCCGTCGCAGCTGCATCTCCCCCCAGGCTCCGCGAGCCTGGGGCTTGCGCAGCGCCGTGACCAGCGCCGCGGTCTCGGCCCGCAGGCCCTCGGACGCCTGTTGGACGCCGCGAACCTGCTCGACAAGGGTCGCGTAGGCCTCGATACGCGAGGCCTCCAGATCCGCAAGGCGGTGCTCCATCTTGCCGAGGACCTCGCGCAGGGGCCCGACGAGGTGTTCGACCGCGGCTCGGCGCTGCTCCAGGTCGCCGGTGGCGTGGGCGCCGACTTCCTGGAGACGGGCCGAGGCAAGTTCGAGGAACTGGCGGCTTGCGCCCTCCAGCGCCTGCGCGGACAAGGCCTGGAACGCTTCGCCGAGGCGCTGCTGGCTCTGCTCGACCAGGCCCACACGCTCGGTCGCGGACCGCCGTTCGTGGTCGAGCGCCGTCCGCATCCCCGCGAGGTCGACCTCGGCCAGTGCCGCCCGCTCCAGCGCGGCGTGTTCAGCCCGGCGCAGCGTCTCCAGCTCGCGCGCCGTGCGGCTGTGCTCGGCCACGAACGCGTCGAGGCGCACGTCGCCGGCTCGGCGACCGGCGGCGAAGCCCCCGCCAACACCCAGCAGCAGGCCGACGAGAAAGAACAGCACGGTCGTGGCTTCCATGGCGCACAGGCAATCACGGACGTCCGACACTTCTCCGGAGGTATCCCTCCGGAGGTATCCGCCGGCTGCCCCGGCTGCCCCGGTGACGATCAATTCACCGGGCGTCGTCAGCCGCCCACCGGGTGCCCGCCGCCACCGCGGTGCCGGCCACCCACAGTAGTACCCGCAACCGCCGTGGCGGCTGCAACCGCTGTGGCGCTCTCAAGCGCCCGCCGCGGCGCCGGGCACGACCGGATGAACCTGGAAACTGCCGCAGAAATCGACCTCCTGGGCCAGTTCGAGGCTGCGGGTGTCTCCCGGTGGGGTCACCCGCAGACCGGCGTAGGACGGGCACCTGGTCTGGTCCCCGGACGGAACGACCGTCCACTCAACGCCGGCGGACGCGCTGCCGTTCGGTTCCAGCACGACACGCCCCTGGGAGGTCACCGGGAAGATGGAGCCGATGGTGGTGCGGGCGGCGTTCCCGGCGTCTTGGCCCCTGCCGTCCCGGGCGGCCACACCCGGATAGCCGGTGAGGACACAGGCGTTGCGCGTCCTGTTCGTGAACACGAGCACAAGGCCCTGGTGGCCCATGCCGCTGCCGCCGGCCGGCGGTGCGGTCGACAGCTCGAGATCCGGGGTGGCACAGCGCACCGGGACAGTGTCCCTACCGGTGCCGTCGCCGGTGCCACCCACGGCACGGCTCGTGCCCGCGGACGCCGCCGCATCCGTCGACACCGTGGTACCGGCCTTCGGCGGAAAGGTCGGGTTCACGGCCGCGGCGCCCGGACCTGCGCTGCCCGCATCGGCGCAGGCGGCACACGCCGCCGCGAGGACGAGAGCGGGCAGCGCCCGCACGACAGTCTTGCCGATTTTGCCGACCTTGCCGATTGTGCCCTTGCCGGTCTTGCCCAGGACGAGCTTCATGGCACCCACACTCCTGCCATGCCACCGTCAGTTACATCTCTTCGATGTTGTCCCCATGTGGCACGGGACGGAAGTACAGAGTGCCGGGCGGCGCCGGATGAGCGGCCGATCCCTGACTTGTCCGGATGCCGCAGACGGCGGCCGGCACCGTAGACTGCGACCCCATGGGCTTGTCGATCGGGATCGTCGGACTACCCAACGTCGGCAAGTCGACCCTGTTCAACGCGCTGACCCGCAACGACGTCCTGGCCGCGAACTACCCGTTCGCCACCATCGAGCCGAACGTCGGCGTCGTCGGTGTCCCGGACCCCCGCCTCGACCGGCTCGCCGGGGTCTTCCACAGCGTCCGCACGGTGCCGGCAACGGTCAGCTTCGTCGACATCGCCGGGCTGGTCCGCGGCGCGTCCGAGGGCCAGGGGCTCGGGAACAGGTTCCTGGCCAACATCCGCGAGTCGGACGCGGTCTGCCAGGTCGTCCGGGTCTTCTCCGACCCGGACGTCGTCCATGTGGACGGTCGGGTCGACCCCGCCGACGACATCGCCACCGTCAACACCGAACTGGTCCTCGCCGACCTGCAGACCATCGACGCACGCCTTCCCAAACTGGAGAAGGAAGCCCGGGTGGACAAGGGCAAGCAGGGACTGCTCGCCGCCATGAAGCACGCCCGCGAGGTGCTCGACGCCGGCCGCACCCTGTCGTCCGAGCCGAGCGTCGACCGGGCGGCGCTGCGGGAGCTGTTCCTGCTGACGGCCAAGCCGTTCCTGTACGTGTTCAACGTGGACGAGGACGCTCTCGCCGACGAGGGCCGGCACAAGGAACTCGCCGCTCTGGTCGCCCCCGCCGACGCGGTGGTGCTGTGCGCGAAGGTCGAGGCCGAGCTGACCGAGCTCCCCGACGAGGACGCCGCTGAACTCCTGGAGTCCCTCGGGCAGTCCGAGAGCGGTCTGGCGCAGTTGGCCCGGATCGGCTTCCACACGCTGGGCCTGCAGACCTACCTGACGGCCGGGCCGAAGGAGTCACGAGCCTGGACGATCAAAGTCGGTGCGACCGCGCCCGAGGCCGCGGGTGTCATCCACACCGACTTCCAGCGCGGGTTCATCAAGGCCGAGGTGGTCTCCTTCGACGACCTGATGGCGGCGGGCTCCATGGTCGCCGCCCGCGCGGCCGGCCGCGTCCGTATCGAGGGCAAGGATTACGTCATGGCCGACGGCGACGTCGTCGAATTCCGCTTCAACGTCTGATCCGGCCCGGTTCCGTCCGAGTGGTCGGACGACTTTCGGAGGAGGCGGTAGTGCGCTGTGACGTGTGCGGTGACGGCGAGATCCGTTCCGGCCGGAAACCGAAGGTTATGCGGCGGGGCGGTCGGGTCGCGGTGGTGACGGACATCCCGGTGGAGGAGCGCCCGTCCTGCGGCATGACCTGGCTGGACGGTCCGGTCGCGCGCAGTCTGGACGATCTGTTCCGCGAGATGCTGGCTGTCGACGCGGTGGCGATCCGTCCCTGACGTCTCATCCGCCGGTGCGTGCCGCCCACGTCTCCCGGGTGATGGCGTAGACCACGCTCGGCCGGCCATGGAGCGACCACTCACCGTTCAAGGTCAGGCCTACCTTCTCCATCAGGCTACGGACAGAACGGGCATCGCGGACCCTGGATCGACAGACCACCCCGTAGCACCCTGGGCGGGTTGCCAGGAGGACCATCTGACGTCCAATCGGCAGGGTGGTGGCAGGATCACGCTCTATGTCCAATCCGTTCCCCGCGATGAAGCCGCGGCAGCTGCTGCGTGTGCTGCAGAGCCTGGGGTATGAGGAGGTCCCGCGGGACGGCGGCTCGCACCGCTGGCTGGTGGCGCAGGGAGGGCCCGGCTGCGATGGGCGTTCCACGAGTCTGTGAGCTCTATCGGTCCGGTGATGGTTCGACGGATACTCGTGAAGGATGTTGGGCTGTCGGTCGACGAGGCACTAGCTTGTCGTTTAACTTGCTTGCCCTTCAGAT
>NZ_CAAAFT010000074.1:0-7389 GCF_900634765.1 Candidatus Protofrankia californiensis
GGCCCGGATCTGTCCGCATAATCTCAACTAGGATCGATCAAGGTTAGGATGCGCTAACCATAACTGACAGCGGTTTTCGGTGCAAGACCCCGGTACCGGGCTTGAGCACGTAGGTTCTAGTTCGGTTAATATGCCGACCATGACAGACGATCAAGCCGGGCCGCTGGCTCCCCTCCTCCAGTCGTGGGAGCTGGCTCTACGCGCCGCGGGCAAGTCGCCGATAACCGTCCGCAACTACCTGATCGGCATCCGGATCGTGGATGCGCACCTCGCCGCGGCAGGCGTCGCAAGCCACCTCGACGTCAAGCCCGACCACCTACGCCAGTTCATCGTCGATCACGGCGTCGGCCATGCGAAGAGCACTCTCCAGACGCGGTACGCCATTGCGTCGATCTTCTTCAACTGGTGCGTTGAGGAAGGGGAGCTGACCGCGAATCCGCTCGCGGGCGTCACCCGGCCCAGGAGCCCGGAGCAACCCGTCCCCGTCCCCGCGGCGGACGACCTGCGCCGCATCCTCGGAACCTGCGCCGGACGCGACTTCGCATCCCGTCGGGACGCCGCCGTGATCCGTTTGCTGGCGGACACCGGGATGCGCCGTTCCGAGCTGGCCGCGCTCACCCTCGACGACGTCGACCTACGCGACCAGGTCGCCATCGTCGCCATGGGTAAGGGCGGCCGGAAACGAACCTGCCCGTTCGGGGTCAAAACAGCCCAAGCCATCGACCGGTACCTACGCGCACGGCGGCAGCATCCGAAGGCCGAAAGTACTAACGCACTGTGGCTCGGTGATCGTGACCGTGGCCCGGTCACCGATGATGCCCTCGCCCGAATGCTGCAGCGCCGCGCCGCCAGCGTCGGCATAAAGATCACTCCACACAAGCTGCGCCACTTCTTCGCGCACTCGTGGCTGTCCGAAGGCGGAACCGAGGGTGACCTGATGCGCTTGGCCGGGTGGCGGTCCCGGGCCATGCTCGACCGATACGCCGCATCCACGGCCGACGATCGGGCCCGTGCCGCGCACCGGCGGATGAGCCTCGGGGACAAGCTGTGAGCCGGCGTAGGGACCGCGAGAAGATGCTGAAGGCGCGCCCGTGGACAAATGGCCAGCCCCCGACCGGCTGGCGAGTGCTCGACATCGTCTGTCGAGGATGCCGCGATGCCGGTGATGACCGTCGTCTCGCTCGGTATCTGATGGACCCGGCACACAGGATGCACGTTCAGCCATGGGGAGGAGACGGCAGCCCCGACTCTCCGCCGCATCAGCAGTACGGGGTCCCTAGGTCGACGTCCAAGTACACATGGCGCGACATCGACGCTGATTTCGATTTCGACGCAGAGGCCAACGACAGGAAATACCACCTCACCTGTCCGTCCTGCCGTCGACACGTCCAGATCCGCAAGGAGCGGATCAAGGCTGCGCTTGCGGCGATACCGGTCGACACCACCGGGCGCGTAGCACTGTGAAGCACGTTGGTATGCTTCGTTGCAATAGCGACAGCCGGTCTGTCACGCGGGGCCGTTTAGGGCGCGTGGGCGTTGCCCCCTCAGCGGGGGGTCTCTTCGTGCTGCCCACAGGAGCCCGGCCGCCGTGCCACGAACGCCGCTCACGCCCGAACAGCGCCGCCTACGCGCCCAGATCGCCGCGCACGCATCCCACGTCAACCACGACCCCAGGCAGCGCACCGCCGCCGCGCGGGCGGCAACGCCGGTATGCCTGCCGTACTGGGAGCGCAAGGTTCGCGCCGAGCATCCGAACCTCGATGACGCAGAGGTCACCCGGCGCGCGTCCCACCTGCACAAGGCCCACATGCGTCGCCTGTCGCTGGCGTCGTCCAAGGCGCGCGGCGCTCGCAAGGCCGCGAAGCTGGCCGACGCCGAGGAAGCCGCGTGACCGCCGACCACCAGCCGACGTTTCTCTATCGGCTGTACGACGCTGCCGACACCTTGCTCTACGTCGGGATCACCAGCAACACGAAAAATCGCTTCAGCCACCACGCCGGAAACAAGCCGTGGTGGACCGAGGTGGCCCGGACGACCGTCGACGAATATCCGACCCGTGCCGATGCTGCTACAGCCGAAGCTGCCGCGATTCGCGCCGAGAAGCCGACGTACAACCGAGTCCACGCGGACCGCTCCGATGACCCGGCACTCGCTGAGGCGATCGCCGACGCTGCGCACCGTAAAGCCGCAGAGTTGGCCGCAGCCGGACCGATTGACCCGACGGTCCTGGCCGAGGTCCGCCGGCTGCTTGGCCCGGTCGCCAAGGCCCCCGCCGCGGCGGGAGAGGCCGCTTGAACGGCGAAGGGCGCCCCCGGCCAGAGGACGCCCCAACGACTACGCCGCGACCAAACGACTCGTCACCAGACACGGTAGCGCGTCGGTCCGACCGGTCGCAGCCCACAACTGAAACGACCCCGGTCGGTGTTGTCGCACCGACCAGGGCCTTGATCCCGAACCCTTCCAGAGAGGGAGCGAGACCCATGCACGATTCTGCCTGCGTGCCCGACGTCGGGCACGACCTGGCCGACGATGTCGCCGAGTACCTCGCCGGTCTACGACGCCGCCGTGAGGCCGCCGGCCGCCTGGTCCCGCTCGCTGACGGCCGGCGCGACCCGTGGACGTCCGACCGGTGGTCGGCGTGAGTGCCCCCACGTCGCCGCTGGGGACGTTCGCCGCGGCCTACACGGCCGCTACCGGCGGGGACGTCAACCCGACGCGAGGTCAGCAGGACGTCAAGTGCCCGGCCCACGATGACGGCACGGCGTCGCTGTCGGTGGGTACCGGCAAGGACGGTCGGGTACTGCTGGTCTGCCAGGCCGGATGCTCCACCGACGACGTGCTGACCGCGGTCGGTCTGGACGTCGTCGACCTGTTCCCGCCGCGCGAGCAGACCGCCCGGCCGCAGATCGTCGCGTCGTACCGCTACGTCGACGAACAGGGCACCCTGCTGTTCACGGTCCACCGGTTCGAGCCGAAGACGTTCCGCCAGCAGGCCGCGGACGGGGCGTGGCGGATGAAGGGTGTCCGCCGGGTGTTGTACCGGCTGCCCGAGGTCCTGGCCGCCATCGCCGACGGCCGCCCCGTGTACGTGGTCGAGGGTGAGAAGGACGCCGATCGTCTCGCCTCACTCGGCCACGTGGCCACCACATGCCCGCAGGGTGCCGGGAAGTGGCGACCCGAGTACACGGTCAGCCTCGCCGGGGCCTCCGAGGTGCACGTCATCGGCGACAACGACGACCCGGGCCGCACGCACGCCCGCCAGGTCGCCAAAGCACTCGAGGCCACGGTCGGAACGGTCAAGGTGTGGCTTCCGGCGTCCGGTAAGGACGTCTCCGACCACCTGAATGCCGGACACGGTCTCGACGACCTGGTGCCGCTCGCCGACGACGACCAGGCGGATGACGTCGAGCCGTCGCCGGTCGCGGACACCACCGGCAAGCCCGACATCGAGATCACGGGCGAAGCCGCGGCGATCCGGGACCTGCGCGCCGCCATCGAGCGCAACGACCTGCCCGATCTGTATGTGACCAGCGGTGAGATCGTCCATCTGGAGCGGGTGTCGGGCGACATCGGCACGCCGCTCGGCCTGACCAGCGACCCGCCGCCGCTGCCCTATGCGCCGACCGTGCTCACCCCGCCGGGCCTCGCCTCCACCCTGGCCCGGTACGCCCACGTCTACCAGCAGCGCGTGAAGGTGAAGAAGGGGAAGAACGGGGAGCCGGACGAACGCGAGTACTTCGAGGAAGAAGTCGTCCCGCCAGCCCGGGTCCTCGCCGCCGTGCTGTCCGGCCGGTACTGGCCGGGCGTCCGGCCGCTCCACGGCATCGTGGGCTCTCCGGTCCTGCGTCCGGACGGCAGCCTGTTGCAGACCGCCGGGTACGACCCCGGCACCGGGTTGTACTTCGCCCCGAAGGTCGACATCCCGTGGATACCGGCCCGACCGGATGCCCGGGAGGTAGCAGCCGCGCGCCAGTTCCTGCTTGGCCCGTTCCTGGGCAACTTCCCGTGGGAGAGCGCCGCCGACCGAGCGAACTACGTCGGCCTTCTGGTGACCAACATCCTCCGGCCCTACGTCCGAACGGTCACCCCATTCGGGATGATCACGGCGACCACGCAGGCGTCCGGTAAAACGATCCTGTCCGAGGGCATCGGGCTCCTGTACGGGCAACGGACCTTGCCGTGGCCGGACGCCGAGGCCGAGATGCGCAAGGCGATCACCGCGGCACTCGGTGAACAGGCATCCGTACTCGTCTTCGACAACCTGCGGGAGGGCACGGCGGTAGAGGCGCCGGTCCTGGCCCAGCTCCTGACCGCCCCGACATGGTCCGATCGCCGGTTGGGGACGAACACCACGGTCACCATGGCCAACGACCGACTGTGGCTCGCGACGGGCAACAACCTCCGGATCGGTGGCGACATGGCCACCCGCACCGTGGTCGTCCGCCTCGACCCCAAGATGCCCCGCCCGGAACTCCGAACCGGATTCACGATCCCGGATCTCGACCAGTGGGTGAAGGACCCCGCGAACCAGCGGACTTTGCTCCGGCATCTCCTGGTGCTCGTCGTCGACTGGATCGCCCAGGGTGCACCGCGGGCCGAGCTGGTGATGCGGCAGTTCACCCCGTGGGCCCGTGCCGTCGGCGGGTTCCTCGCCCACCACGACATCCCCGGATTCCTGGCCAACGCCGAAGACGTCCGGGCCATGGACGACGAGGACAACGAGTGGGAGGTCTTCCTTACCCGCTGGGTGGAGCTGTTCGAGCACCGGAAGGTCACCAGCGCCACTGTCCGGAAGTCGGCGGACATCGACATGGTCGGCGGACAGGTGATCGACCGCTGGGAGGGCCGGTTCCTCTCCGATGACACCGGCAAACCCGTCAACGCCATGTCTCTCGGCCGCCGTCTCGGCGGTCAGGTCGGACGGTTCCACGGAGAGCACGTCCTACGTCGGGGCAAGGATCCCCACACCAAACAGACCTTCTGGTGGGTCACCACCGGGCAGGACGACGACCAGTGAACGGCCTGTACGCGCTCAACACGGCGGATTTACTACCGCAAGTACCGCGAGTACCGCGCGCACCCGCTCTGACCTGCGCGAACGGGTGCGGGGGTTGCTGCCGCCGAAGTACCGCAGACCTACCGCAGACCCTCCGCACGGTGCGGGGGTATCTCCCGTATCCTCCGCCACCTACCGCAAGTACCGCAGAAGATCAGCACCGTTTTCCCAGCTCAGAAGCAGTCTTGCGGTACTTGCGGTACTTGCGGTAGGTCGTTCTTGGTCTACGCGCAGAGCCAACGATGAGAGCTGATGACCATGAAGTGTCACCCGAAGCTGATCAGATGGGAGCTGCCGTGATCGCCAACGAAGAAGAGATCGTCTGGCTCGAAGACATCGGCCGGCTGCCCTACGTACGGGAGATCGAGTACGCATACGCCAACACCAGGAAGCAGCCAATCCGCTGGACGGGTTCGGGTCGAGTAGTCGGTTACAGCACCCTGCGGCCGGATGCACGATCGCAGACGCCAGGCTATTTCGTCCGTCGCATCTTTCTGATCCAGCCGCACGATCGCAGCGAGAATCCGGACGGTGTTTATGCGACCGGCTGTCCCGTTGAGGGTGTCGATCCGCTGACCGTTCACCCGGATATACCCGGGCGGATTACCCGTCGGGCGTGGGGATGCGACAACGCCCCGGACCGTCCCCATCACGCCGGTGGGCGTTGCGTTCTCTGCGGACGGCAATGGAACGAGGTGACCTGGTGACCACCAGACCACGAACCCCCATGACGCCGGAGCCCGACTGCGGGCACACCGGCGAGATCGGCGCGCCCGTCTGCCTCTGCCTCGGTCAGCAGCTCGTCACCGCCTTCCTCGGCGACGACGGGCACCAGCCCGGTCCGCTCTTCGAGCCGCTCGTGGACCGGCTGACCGCCGAGCAGCGAGTAAAGCTGATCTGGCAGCTCACCGCGATCACCGGCAGCCTGCTGCACCGGTTGACACCGACCGACGAGTACGGCCCGGTGCCCGACGAGGACGACGAGACCGACGAGTTCGATGCCTACCTGGCCCGGGTGAGCGCCGGGATCCGGTCGACCTGGTCGGCGATCGTCACCGCCTGGACGGCAAACCGGTGACCGCGCCGCCGACGTTCGTCCATTCCAGCCGGTTGCGCACCCTCTATGGAGCGCTGCGTACGATCTTCACCAGTCGCGGGCAGATCTGCCCGCGACTGGTTGCGCACCCTCTATGGAGCGCTGCGTACCCGTGGTCATCAACGTCTGCGACCAGTGCCGGTAGGCGACGACGCACCGTTTTTTTGTGACAACACGGCGTGACGTCCCCGCGCCCACCTTTTAAGAATCTCTCCCCGGGGTCGTGGTGGCGGATATGCGCTGAGAGGCTAACGATCACGGGATAACCGATGGCGCCGAGACCAGTTGACCGCAAGGCTTGCGGATCAATGCCGCTGATCGCGTAATATATGCACATGGGAGAAACGCTCCGCTGTCCGGTCTGCCGTGGCGCGCTGTCCCCTGCCGCCGGTCCCGGCCGCCCGCCGATCTACTGCGGCGCCCGTTGCCGCCGGCGCGCCGAGCACGCCCGGACCCAAGTCCTGATCGACATCGGCCGCCGTGCCGTCGCCGCGGGAGCCGCCAGGCCGCCGCTGGCATCGATGCATCGACGCCGGGGGTAGGCGTGGACAACGAAGACGAACTCAAGGATCCCTCCGTGCCCGAGTGGGCGACGAAAGAAGGTTGACGGTGGCGGTGAAAATCGGCCCCGAGGTAGACCTGTACCTGGGCCTGCACCCGGAGGACCGGGCGATGGTGGACCTGTTCACCGATACGGGCGTCGCGCTGGACACGGCCCTGCTGAACTCCGGCGTGCTCTACCCCCGCGAGGAGCGGATGTACTCGTCTCGCGGGTCGGGGACTGAGTGGGAGCGGATGAACGACCCGAGCCGGCGTCTTCAGCGGACCGCCGAGCATGAGGCCGCGCATGCCGTCGTGGCTCTCGCGCTGGGCGCACGGGTGTGGGAGATATCCGTGGAGCCCGACGGGTCGGGCAAGACCTGGCATGACGGTGAGTCGCCGCGCGTACGGGCGCCCATCGCGGCCGCCGGGGACGTGTGGGTCCGCGAGTTCCGGGCCGCGGAGTTCCCCGGAGACGCCAGCGTCGGATGCGGGGCGGACTTCCGCGTCCTGGTCCGCCATGCGGTCGGTGTCGGCGCTGTGGGCTATGAGCGCCGCCGGGCATGGGAGATCCTCAACGAGCGGCGGAATGCGGTGATGGCGTTGAGCCGGAGCCTGTTGCGGTCCGGCCGCCTGTCGTTCTTGACGTCATCGGACTTGTAGCCTTGCCCCTGGTGCCGCTCCTATCCACGTCCAG
>NZ_CAAAFT010000075.1:0-3625 GCF_900634765.1 Candidatus Protofrankia californiensis
GCCGAACCGCAGGGTCATACGCCGACGGTCAGCATCAGCCGCGGCGCCTCGGCCGCGAGCCGTTCCCGGAAGTCCGCCACCGGGGGCAGCCCGCGGTGGTCGGTGAACAGGCCGGAGAGGTCCCGGGCTCGCTGCACGACCGTACGGGTCGGGAACGCGGCAACGACGTCCAGCGCGCGCATCGCGACCGCCGCGGCTTCCTCCGGCTCCGGACGCGGACGCGCCAGCAGCGCGACGGACAGCGCCACGAGGGTGTTGCCGTAGTCCTCCGGGTAGCCGCCGCCGTGCGCGTCCAGGATGGCGATGGACTGCCGGGCGTGCGTCTCGGCGCGTTCCCCGTCGCCGAGCCGTCCGGCGACGACCGCGGTGAACCCGGCGACGGCTTCGGCGTCGAACGGGGGTTCACCGAACATCGGCGCCGAGTCGAACAGGCTGTTGGCCATCGCTGTGAGTGTGGTCTGGGCGCCGCCGACCGTGCCTGGTGAGCAGGGCGGGGGTCTGCCCGACGCGCGCCGGCCTCGCCCAGCACACTCTCATCTCCCGCATGCAACGCAGCCTCGCGCTCGACCTGGTCCACATGACCGACCAGGAACAGTTCGACTACGAACCGGGCTGCTACACCGACGCCTGCTACCAGGCCGCCGGCTGGGGTGAACCCAATCGCCGGTACTGGATCGGCGCGCAGGAAACCGCCCGACGGCACACGATCCTCAACGGCCTGTACGCCTCCGTCGGTATCAATCCCGGCGGCCGCGCCCACCGCATCACCTTCGACGTACCGGAGCCGGCCCTACCCGGCTGACCGACGTCGGAACACGCCCCGTAGCCGAGGGAATCTCTGCCGGGCCGCGGCGGGCGTTTCAGCGACGAGCGCCCGCCGCATGTCCACCACGTCCGGCCCGTCGGTGTCGAGCAGACGGTCGACAAGGTCCGGGTCGTCCCACCCGTCCCCCGTCTCGACGGCGGCCACGGTGTCGGCCGGCACCGTGGCCGCCGTCGCTGGCGTAGGCCCCGGCGGGCAGACCGACCTTGTGAGGATGCACACAGACCGCCACCCCGCTGGCCTGGTCGACCTGGTAGCCGGCCGCCCGGTCGAGTGTGTACCGGCGGGGGTCAGGGCCCGCGGCGACATCGAACCGTCCACGGGGCAGGGCCCGGGACGGGCAGGTCACACAGATCAGAGCATCATCGGCCGGCCGCTCGGGAGACCCGGTCATGACCATATTGTCCCCACCGCGCCATCCCACCGTTACCAGCGCGCTACAGCTTGCCTGGCACTGGTGCTCCGGTCACAGCATCGACGGCGCCCCGGCGCTCGCCCACGCGGTCCGTGTCGCGGTCGTCCTCGGTCGGCATCATCCGGCTGCCTCGCCCACGCTGCTGGCCGCGGTCCTCCTGTACGACGCCCCCGAACTGGCCCCACCTGACCAACTCGACCCACTGGTGACGTCTCTGCTCGGCGCGGACACTCTCCGGATCATCCGCGTGCTGGAAGCCGAACATCACACCATGCACAACCCGCATACCAGCAGCGAACAGACGCTCGACCGTGTCCACCGGCTCGCCGCCACCGACATGCCGGCGCTGCTGGCCACCACCGCAGACAAGATCGTCGCGTTCGGGTCGATCCTCCGCCGCGCGGCCCGCGCCGACGACCCGAACGCCTTCTGGCAGGCACGCCATCCCTTCCGCGAGCAGATGCCCGTACTTTCACGCCTTCACCACCGCGGCAGTGCCGTTCCTGCCCCCGGCAATGGCAGCCGAGCTCACCGGCCTGCTTACCGCCGCCGACCGGGCCTGCCAGAACCGGACTCCACCTTCGGCCCGGCCTGCCGCGGATCCGGGCTGTTCCCATCCACTCCCATCCACCACCGAAAGGATTGACCATAAACGGTCGTCCGTGGGAAGTCGGCGAGATCCGTAAGGTGGCCTAATGCCGGGATGATCCGTGTCACGTGCTCTGGTACCGATGGCGCAGGACCTGGTTGGCTGAGAGGGAACCGGCCGCTGTCAGGGAGCCGGCCCGCCCCGAGGAGAGCAGGCCCTGGTGGATCCCGTGGACGTTGTGGACCCTGGGAGCGCGGCCCTGTTCGACGTTCACGGCCCCGATGACGGTACGTTGCCGGCGAGCTCCGCGGACGGCGGTGAGTCGCGGGGGCGTAGTGGTGTCGCCGCCGTCCTGTTCGACATGGACGGGCTGCTCGTCGACACCGAGCCGCTGTGGACGGTGGCCGAGCACGAGCTGGCGGCCAGCCTGGGTGCCCGCTTCACCCCCGAGATCAAGGCCGCGATGATCGGCCACGGGGTGGACACCGCCCTGCCGCTGATGCTGTCGATGCTCGGGGTGCCCGACGCCGACCCACACGCCGCCGCCCGCTTCCTGATCGAACGGACCGCCGAGCTGTTCGGCGAGCCCGAGCGGATCGTCCCCATGCCCGGCGCCGTGGCGCTGCTGGACGTGCTGGCCGCCGCCGGGATCGCAACCGCGCTGGTGTCGTCGTCGTTCCGGGTCCTGATGGACCCTGTCCTCGCCGCGGTCGGTGCGGACCGGTTCGCGGTGACGGTCGCCGGGGACGAGGTGAGCCGGCGCAAGCCGCATCCGGAGCCGTACCTGACGGCGGCACGGCTGCTCGGGGCCGACCCGGCGCGCTGCGTGGTCCTGGAGGACAGCGAGGCCGGCGCCCGGGCGGGCCTCGACGCCGGCTGCCCGACGATCCTCGTCCCGTCGATACCGGCCGTGGTGGCCCCTCCGCTGGCCGCCCAGGTGACCGTCCGCCCGAGCCTGCACGAGGTCACCCTCGACCTGCTCGACATCCTGGCCACTCAAGCAGGGGTTCAGTCAAGGTAAGCGGGAAATCGGCAATGGAATGATCTAGAACGATGTTGTGCCTGGTCAGACATCCCTGTTCTCTAAACCGGATTCCGGAGCTGGACCAGAAAGCTGGACCAGCCGAGATCGCCGTGCGGGACTGCCTGTCAAGATCGACCCAATGTCTCTTGCGTGTGTGCTTTGGCTGAACCCTTCCGACGCCCATGTCACCGGGGTATTGTGAGCCGGTCTTCACACTCTGTGTGAGCCGATCGGCGGGGCGTGACCCGTCGTCTTCCGGGTGACCGCTGTCAATCTGCGGACCCGTCGCTCGCCGCGTCCTCTGTTGGCGCTTTGGCTCAACTCTCCCCTCTCCCCTTAAACACGTCTGCGCGCGTGCCCGCCGTGCGGGTAGCGGTGACGCCGGACTGCCGACCCCTTGGACCTGCCTGTCCTCCGAGAAGGTGGCATGCGACCTGACTCTTGCCTGGGTGGTTCTCAGCGACTACCCGCGGCGCCGGTGCTGGCAGTGCTGGCGCTGGGCACTGTCGTGCTGGGCACCAGCGAACTCGGCGTCTCCGGATTGATCCCCGCCATCAGCGCGGATCTGAACGTCTCCGCCGGCGCGGCGGGCGCCCTCGTCGCGGTGTACGCCGTGGCCGTCGCGTTGGCGGGGCCGGTGCTGACCGCGACGCTGAGGCGTCTGCCGCGCCGACGCGTCCTCGTCGCCGCGCTGGGGACACTCGCCGTCGGCAACGGGGCCACCGCTGTCGCACCCGGTTTCCCGGCCCTGCTGGCGGCCCGTGCACTCACCGG
>NZ_CAAAFT010000076.1:0-15065 GCF_900634765.1 Candidatus Protofrankia californiensis
AAGGTGGGATCACACGCCCCCCACTTTTCAAACACGCCCTAGAGGTGATCCGCCATGGCTAGAACCATCGCAGTGATCGTCCGGTGTGATGGTGACTCGTGGGCGGCCTGGTCGCCGCAGTGCCCAGGGCTCGCCGTGATTCAGCCGACAGCGGCGGAGCTGCGGAATGCCCTCCCGGGTGCGCTTGCAGGCTACTTCGACGGTCATGAGGCCTTCGAGACCGAAGTCCATCTCGAGAACGAGCTGCGTGGCGTCGCGGTGCGTGTCGCGCAGGACCAGCTTCGCTGGGAACGGCACCTGCTCGCCGAGCGCATCGCGGCCGCGCTCGGTGTTGAGGAGCAGGCCCAGGCGATGCGGTCCGCTCCAGCCAGCTCTCTCGGTGACATTGTCTACGCCACGGTGCTTCCAGCGGACACCATCGGCTGGCTGACACATCAGATGGACGTCGATGGCGACGCCATCACCGTTGCCCTCCCCGTTGCCGACGAGCTGATCTGGACAACCACCCTTGCCAGCGCGGCAGACGGCAACACCTATGGTGGTATCGAATACGGCGGCATCGTGTTCCCCGCAACTGCGACCTTCGGCGAGGTCATGCAGGCTGACGCCGCGCCGCGACACATCCGGGTCTGAAGACCAGGCCCCGCCGTCCGCGTCTGGTGAGCAGGGGGTCTGCCCGACGCGCGCCGGCCCGCGTGCGCCAATACCACCCGTCGAAAAGAACGGTCCGCCGGGAGCGCGGAGTCTTCGGCGCCGAGCGGATCTTCCTGACGCATCATCCGCCGGTGCGTGCCTCCCATTCGGCGCGGGTGATGGCGTAGATGTTGTTGTCCCGCCACGGGCCGATGGCGGATGCCTCACCCTGGAAGGTCATCCCGAGCTTGCGGGCGACCCCGTTCATCCCGACGTTGCCCCGATTGGTGAATGTGACGATCTTGTTCAGGGTGAGGGTGGCGAATCCCCAGATGATCGCGGCACGGCACGCTTCGGTGCCGAGTCCTTCCCGCCAGCGGTCCCGGCGGATGGACACGGCGACTTCCACCCCGGGCCATCCCGTGCCGTAGTACAACCCGGCCCGGCCGAGGAACTCGCCGGTGGCCTTGTCCTCAACCGCCCACATGCCGTGCCCGAGCAGCGCCCACATGCCGATCAGATGGGTGATCAGCCGCTCTGTGCCGTCCCGGTCGAACGTGCCGTTGAGGTAGCGCATGGTCTCGTCGTCGGCGTTCATCGCCGCGGATGACCTGGTCCATGAGCATGGGGAGCTGTGGCCTCTGCGCGCCCAAGCGAACAAGCTGATCGGAGATCCGTGGGAAGCGTCGACCCGCCGGTAAATCCGGATGAAGAGGTGCTCTCCCGCTACCAGCAGAAGGACCGAAGGAACGCGTTTCTGGTGAGAGTTTCCCGGCGTCGTCACATCAGTCAGGCAACTTGAGATCGTTTATGCCGACACGGGTGAGGGACTTCGCCCATGGGCCCGGGACCCCGGCCAACGCGTCGATCTGCTCCCAGTTCCGCATGACCATCTTCAAGATCTCCCACATGTTCATGTGCCCCGCCTGGGTAAGAAACAAGCCCTTGACCGAGTAGTCGCGCAGAAGGCGCTTCTCGATCAACCGATAGCGGATGCGCCTGTCTCGGGTGATCAGAAGAAGAGCGGCCTCCCCGACGATCGGAAGCCACGCGTCATCGAGATCACCCCGTCGGATGCAGGTATGACGATGACCCGGGAACACGACGTCGCCGCGGACGGCAGCGAGAGCTTTCCCGAGGGGTAAGGTGTTCTCGTCGACGAAGAACCGCGGCGTAACCGGGGTGTTTCTGCCGCTCAGGCTGCCGTCTCCTGCCTTTTGATTCGACTTTCGTAGCGGATCGCCGCCTCGACGTCAGCGACTGCGATGTCGTAGCCGTTGGCGATCTCAGCAACCGAGTCCCCCGCCGCGAACAGGTCGTAGAGGTTCTCGGTGCGTATGCCATGGACGACGGGTGCGCCGAAGTTACGCAGGGGGTCGATGACGACCGGGCTGTACTTGTCATCCGGGTGGATGCGAAGGACTTCCCCGTCACCAGGGGCGAACTCGACCTTTTCCACGAATGCGGCTGCGCCGGGGGCGAGGATGAGCTGGCCGTTTCGGATGACGACCATCGCGAGTTCCCGATCGATACCGGTCTCGTCCTGGACCTCGAGGACGAGCTCGCGGTTCGCGACGTAAGGTTTGGCGTGAGCGAGTGGATAAGGGACGCCGAGACGCTCCCGTAGACGCTGCACGACGGGGCGGAGGCGCTGTAGGGAGACCTTGTGGCGTATCCGGTACTCGCGGAGATAGCCGGCTTCGACGAACTCCCCCCAGGTGACGGCGTCTTCGCCGGTCCGCTCGGGCCGGATGACCGGCTCATAGTCCGAACCGCCACGGGAGTAGCCGTCGATCCATCCACGCAGCCGCGCCGGTCGCACGCCGAGGACACGAGCCGCCTCGCTCGTCGAGTAGACCTCGCGGTCCAAGACGGTGATCCCCATGCCTGCATCATGCAGCATCAGTGCTGTGGCATGACGCACGTCGCACAGCTTTGGGTTGGAACAGCTCACACCGACGCTGGAGGAAGTGCCTTCCCGTTCGTGTCGACGAGCTCGCCCAACTCCCTGACCACAAGATCGGACGCCATCACGGTCGGCATCTGATCGAGCAGGTAGAGGAAGCAGCGCCAGTAGCCGCAGGACTTCATGGCGCTGCTCGAACGCGTTCACGTCGACGTTCGCTCCCAGCAGCGGGTTGATGTCGGGTACCTCGCCGACAGGATCTTCTTCGATGCGGGCGATGCGTCGGGCGTACTCGCGGGAGGCGACTGTGCGCGTCCACGCCTTGGGCTGCCTGATGTGTTCCCATCGTTGGTACGCCTTGATCATGGCCTCCTAGGCGATGTCGGTGGCGTCGGGGAGATGGGCGCCTTGCCACACGAGGAAGGCAACGAGGGTTGGGACGCACTCGCGGTAGAAGGCGCTGAAGGCGGCGGCATACGGAGGCAGGCTGTTGCGCGTTTCTGAAGGTGTCGACGGAGCCGGGGCAGGGCTTCGGAGTCCTGTGGGCTCTGCCGGTTCGGCCTGGTCATCCACTGCTACCCCCTCGCTCGTCCAGTTCCGGGGCGACGGTCAGCGTGAGGCAGGCACCGTCGGCGCCCTCTCTGCCAAGCTGAGTTGAGACAGAAACCTTGATCCATCGAGTGTGCGAGTAGGGCGAGTTGCGGATCAGGATCTTGTGACGTTGACCATGGCTGCGGAACCTGTCAAGCTTTTTGAGACACTATGATGTTGAAATTGTGGGTTGATCCCCCTTGCTTTCGATCTTCGACGGGGGCTGGTTGATCCACACCCGGCCAGCCAGCGGTCGGCGACCTGAACGGCGTGCGGGAGGGCGCGGCGGACCGCTTCGGCGTAGGTGCCGGAGCCGTCGCGGCACACGACCTGCACGCCGGGGTGGGCACGCAGCCAGGCTTCCAGGGTGTCAGCGGTGCGGCCGGGCAGCACATCGATCCGCTCATGGGTGTCGGCGTCGATGAGCACGGTGGCGTAGCGGTGGCGGCGGCGCAGGGCGAAGTCGTCCACACCGAGCACCCGGGGCACCCGTGGTGGTGGCAGGGCCAGACGCAGCAGGACACGCAGCGCGGTGTGCCGGGATAAGGGCACGGCCAGGGCGGATAAGACTCGCGCGCCGGCACGGCCGGCCAGTGCGCGGACCACCGCGCCGATCTGGCCGGCCAGGCGAGGGGTGCGGCGCTGGTAGCGTTCCAGCACACCGGGGATCTGCTCGCGGAAGGTCTGGCGGCAGCCGTGTGTCGGGCAGACCAGCGGCGACAGCCCCGAGAACACCATGGTCACAAGCCTGCTGCCATCGCACATGACTCATCGTGAGGCGACCAGGCTCTCTTCGTCACCACCGAATCTGCGACAGAGCCGTTTCTTGGGCAGATCCTGAGGGCTCGGCGCGTCGAGGCGGTTATCGGCGGACGAGCCTCTTCCTGTCGGCGCCCCACACGTCCCAGGCGGATTTCCGGTTGCCGGTGATTTCGTTGTCCTCGAAGAGTCCTGCGCCGTTGTCGTAGACGAACACACCGTGCTCCTGGGAGTCGGTGATGCGGTTGCGGCGGACCGTCGGGTTTCCGCCCGACTCCACGGCGACGTTGGACCGGGTGTTGCCGGTGATTTCGTTGTCCTCGAAGAGCCCCACACCGTTGTCGTAAACGTGCACGCCGGCGTCCTGGGAGTCGGTGATGCGGTTGCGGCGGACCGTCGGGTTTCCGCCCGACTCCACGGTGACGTTGGGCCAGACGTTGCCGGTGATTTCGTTGTCCTCGAAGAGTCCCGCGCCGTTGTCGTAGACGAATACGCCGCTTCTCTGGGAGTTGGCGATATGGTTGCGGCAGACCCTTGGGTTTCCGCCCGACGCCACGGTGATGTTGGATCGGATGTTGTCGGTGATGTCGTTGTCCTCGAACAGCCCCGCGCCCTTGTCGTAAACGTGCACGCCGCGGCCGGACACATAGTGGATGCGGCAGTGGCGGACACGAGGGTCGGCATCGTTGTGGACGGCCACACCCGCGGATGCGCTCCCGCTGACATCGCATCCGTCCAGGACGAGCCGACCCGCACGGATATCGACCACCGGACCCTCCTGTGGTTGCCCGGTTGCCCGCAGTGTCAGCCCCCGCACCGAACCGTTCGACGCGGTGAACACCACCACGCTGCCCTCACCGGCCACAATGGTGATTTCCTCGACCGGCCCGTCGCCTACAACTTCCAACGGCTTGTCGAGCACGATCGGCCCCTTGTACAGTCCGGGGCGCACAACAATTCGATCACCCGGTAGCGCGGCACGGACCGCCGCGTCCACCGTGGTGAAATCCCCACGGCCCAGCGCGTCGACCACATGAACCGGTACCGGACGACCGGAAGCCCTGCCCGTCGAAGCGCCGTCACCAGACATACCGGAAAACCTCGTGCCGGTCGTTTGCGAATCCGGGTTGAGGGCATCCCGCACCCTGCTCGCCAACGCCGCTATCGCCCGCCGGCTCACTGGATCCGACAGTTCCCTGAATCGCAGCTCCCGCCAGTCGGCATACTGCCGGGCAGCCAGTTCCGCAACCAGCTTGTCGCCCACAGCTCGGCCCGGCACCTCCAACACCGGCACACTGATCCAATACACCGGTAAGATCAGATTGTTACGGCCGAGCCGTCGTTCCCGGTCCACGAACCGGGTCAACTCCCGTCGGCACTGCTTGCTGGCCACAAACGCCGGGGTCACGATCGGCACGAAAAACGTGACCGCGTCCAGGGATCCGTTGATCCGGTCCTCCCAGGCCTGTCCCCAGGCAATGTCATCCCGGTCCTGGAAGATCTGCAGCTCGCGGCGCCCGGTCTGCGCACGCAGCTCACCCTCCAGCCGCCGGCGGAAGGCGGTAATCAGACCGCCGTCATTCTCGTCGTCCCCGTGCGCGTAACTCAGGAAAGCCGCTGGCTCGCCATCCGACCGACCTGCCACCCGCGCCCCCCGACAGCCCTCCACCCGACAACCCATTGTGCACTCCATGTGCCCGATACGGGACGGAACGTTGCTTCGGACCCCGGCCCTGCGTCTGGAGGTGAGGGGGTGCGCGAGCCCGTTGATCGCCTCTGCTGGACGGGCATCCGGAAGGGCAGCCTCGAAACCTCCCCGGCGGTCGAAGGCCGCATGGCGATGATCAGGGGAGGGTGACGCCGGCATCCCCTGCTCCACCCCGGAGGAACCGGGGGCGGGACACCATGGTGTCCCGCCCCCGGTTGCCCGCCCCCCGGCGGTTCTGTGTGGCTGGTGTTGCTCTTGTTCTGGACCTGCCTACCCCTGTAGCACCGGTCAGGTAGTCACACGTCCTGTTCCGATCAAGAAATTGAGTACGTAAACGGCTGCTATCACGACCGTCTATTCCCTCACTTTCATGATCTGACGATGTTTGATCACGGGTTCCTGGTCGACTTCGGAATGGATCTGCGGTGCTTGACCGACGCTCTATGCGTCGGCGTCGGCGTCGGTTGGGTCCGCGATGCCGTGCTGGCGCAGGATGTCGGAGATCCGGGATGCCAGGGTGATGTCGAGGTCGGTGACACCGCCCTGCGAGTGCGTCCAGACTGTGAAGATCGTCACACCGGGTGCCCGGTCGACGACGGGGTGATGATTCATCTCGTTCGCGACAATCGAGATCTTTTCGACCGCCTCGTTCGAGGTCTCCTCGTCGATGGCGACCTTGCGGACGATCGTCGATGTGTCGCCGCTCCACCCCGGCAGTGCGTCGAGCGCGTCGGCCACGCGGTGTGCGTCCAGCTTGGTGGGCATGGAACAGCCTCCGTCCGGTCTGCCCGGGCGACCCCGGGTAGCGGCCGCCTCATGGTGTGCATCCTCTTCACGGCGGGGAAACCCCGCTCGTTACAGTGTCGTTCGTTATGGAGTCGTCGGGCATCCTGCGCGTGGTGGTGGCAGCGGCACTTGTTGATCTCCGGGGTCGGGTACTGGCATGCTGTAGACGAGGTCCGTCCGCGCTCGCCGGCGGCTGGGAGTTTCCCGGCGGAAAGGTCGAACCCGGCGAGGACGAGGTGACCGCCCTGGTTCGTGAGTGCCGTGAGGAACTCGGGGTCGGCATCGAGGTCGGCGCGATCCTCGGCGAGGTTCCCCTGCCCGCGGACGGCTGGGTGCTTCGGGTGCGTTTCGGGCGGATCGTCGAGGGCGAGCCCCGCCTGATCACGCATTCGGCGCATCGCTGGCTGGCACGCCATGAGCTGGACGACGTCCCCTGGCTGGCCCCTGACGCGCCGCTCATCGAAGATCTTCGCCGATGTCTGGGCGTGGGGGCGCTGGACACATGATCGGATACGTGACGTTAACGGATGGTCCTGGCAGGTAAACCTTCCGCTATCTTCGGCCTCGAGTCGCTGGCATCCGTAACATGAGGGTGGACACTCGCGGACCGGGTTCGGATACGACCATCTTCTGATGCTCCTGCTCGGCGCGCAGGGTGTCCTGTCGGGCCGGACGGCGCGTCCAGGATCACCACGACGGTCGCCACGTCGACCACCGTGTCCATCGCCGCGCCAGTCCGGATCATCCTGCCAGCGCGACATCAGCACGACCTGTCCGAGTCACCACGATCTGTCCGGCATCACTGTCCAGGGGCGGTTGCCCCACGTCCCCACCGGAGCCCGTTACTGTGTCTGTCCGTGCCGATCTGCGTAACGTTGCGATCATCGCCCATGTCGACCACGGCAAGACGACACTCGTCGACGCGATGCTGCGGCAGTCCGGTGCTTTCGGCGAGCACTCCGAGGCCACCGACCGCGTGATGGACTCGATGGACCTCGAACGCGAGAAGGGCATCACGATTCTCGCCAAGAACACCGCCGTCCAGTACGGCGACGTCACGATCAACATCGTGGACACGCCGGGCCACGCGGACTTCGGTGGCGAGGTCGAACGCGGCCTGTCGATGGTGGACGGGGTCGTGCTGCTCGTCGACGCGAGCGAAGGGCCGCTGCCGCAGACCCGGTTCGTCCTGCGCAAGGCGTTGGAGGCCCGGCAGCCGGTCATCCTGGTCATCAACAAGGTGGACCGTTCCGACGCCCGGATCGCGGAGGTCGTCGACGCGACCTACGAGCTCTTCCTCGACCTGGACGCGGACGAGACCCAGATCGACTTCCCGATCGTCTTCTGCAACGCCAAGGCCGGACGGGCGTCGCTGAACAGGCCCGAGGACGGCGGCAACCCCGACTCGCCCGACCTCAAGCCGCTGTTCGACGTGTTGCTCGAGTCGATCCCGATGCCGGTCTACGACCCCGAGGCGCCCCTGCAGGCGTTGGTCACCAACCTCGACGCCTCCCCGTACCTCGGGCGTCTCGCGCTGTGCCGCGTCCACAACGGGACGCTGCGGCGCGGGCAGACCGCCGTGCTGTGCCGCGCCGACGGTCGCACCGACCGGGTGAAGATCAGCGAACTGCTGGTCACGAAGGCGCTGGAACGGGTCCCGGGCGAGCAGGCGGGGCCCGGCGACATCATCGCCATCGCCGGCATCCCCGATATCATGATCGGTGAGACGCTGGCCGACCCGGAGGACCCCCGGCCGCTACCCGTCATCACCGTGGACGAACCGTCGATCAGCATGACGATCGGTATCAACACCTCCCCGCTCGCCGGCAAGTCCGGGACGAAGCTGACCGCACGGCTGCTGCGCAACCGGCTGGACGCCGAGCTGGTCGGCAACGTCTCCATCCGGGTGCTGCCGACCGAGCGGCCGGACACCTGGGAGGTCCAGGGCCGCGGGGAGCTGGCGTTGGCGATCCTGGTGGAGCTGATGCGCCGGGAGGGCTTCGAGCTGACCGTCGGCAAGCCGCAGGTCGTCACCAGGGAGATCGACGGCAAGCGGCACGAACCGGTCGAGCGGCTCACCATCGACGCTCCCGAGGAGTACCTCGGGACGCTCACCCAGCTGCTGGCGGTCCGCAAGGGACGCCTCGAACAGATGATCAACCACGGCACCGGCTGGATCCGGATGGAGTACCAGGTGCCCGCCCGTGGACTGATCGGCTTCCGCACCGAGTTCCTGACCGAGACCCGCGGCACCGGGCTCACGCACCACGTCTTCGACTCCTACGAGCCGTGGTTCGGCGAGCTGCGCACCCGGGCGACGGGTTCGATGGTGGCCGACCGCGCCGGCGTGGCGACCGCCTACGCCCTGTACAACCTGGGGGAACGCGGAACCCTGTTCGTGGGGCCGACCACCGACGTCTACGAGGGAATGATCGTCGGGGAGAACTCCCGTGCGGACGACATGGACGTCAACCCCACCAAGGAGAAGAAGCTCACCAACATGCGTTCGTCCACCGGGGACGAACTGGTGCGTCTGACTCCGCACCGGCAGCTGTCACTCGAGCAGGCGCTGGAGTTCTGCCGTGAGGACGAGTGCGTCGAGGTCACGCCCGGGCCGGTCCGGCTGCGCAAGGTCGCGCTGACCGCGGCGGAACGGGAGAAGATCCGCTCCCGCCGCCGCACCGGCTGAGCCCCGGCCCTTTTGGGCGTCCTCCGGGTGTCCTTCAAGCGCGCTTCGGGCCGTCCTTCCGCCCTGTCGCTGATCGACGGGCTGCTTTCCTGGCAGTTCACGTGGACCTCCACCGCAGTGCCGGTTGTGCGTGGTGGCTCATAAGGTTGCGTGCGTGACCGCTCTTGCTGCCCGGACAGGGTCTGGAACCGACTTCACCGCGCTGCCGGCGCGACGGGTCATGTTCGTGCACGCCCATCCCGACGACGAGGTGATCGGGACGGGGGTGAGCATCGCGTCCTACGCGGCGGCGCCGGACACCGGAGTCACCCTTGTCACCTGCACGCTGGGGGAGATGGGCGAGGTACTCGTCCCCGAGCTGATCAATCTGCGGTCGGATCTCGGCGACCAGCTCGGCGGGTATCGCATGGGTGAGTTGACGGCCGCCTGCGTGGCGCTCGGCGTCACCGATCACCGCTTTCTTGGTGGGGCCGGTCGGTGGCGTGACAGCGGCATGATGGGAACCCCGGGCAACAACGACCCACGCTGTCTGTGGCGGGCTGACATCGACACCGCGACCGCCGCGCTCGTCAGGATCGTCCGGGAGGTCCGTCCGCAGGTCCTCGTCACCTACGACGAGAACGGCGGTTATGGGCATCCCGACCATATTCGTGCCCATGAGCTGACTGCGCGTGCGTTCGACGTGGCCGCGGATGCGGCCTTCGCGCCCGACGCCGGCCCGCCATGGCAACCGCTGAAGCTTTACGAGACGGCCATGCCACGGTCGGCGATTCAGGCCGGGATCGACTACTTCCGGTCGTCGGGTGCCGGTCAGGAGCTGTTCGCAGGAGTGGAGTCGGCGGAGGACGTGCCGATGGCGGTGCCGGACGAGGCCGTCACCACGGAGATCCAGGCGCATCCTTACTACGAGGCGAAGATTGCGGCGATGCGGGCGCACGCCACCCAGATGACGACGGACGGCTTCTTCTTCGCGCTGGCGGACGGCATCGGCCATCACGCATGGGGTACCGAGTACTACGTCCTCACCCGAGGCGAGCGAGGGCCGGGTGCTGGACCGTACGGGCGTGAGACCGACCTCTTCGCAGGTTTGGATCTCAATGTCCGTGGTTGATCGTCGATCCGGTCAGGTGGGTGGGGGGGCTGGGCATGGTCAGCCGGATGGGGTGGGCATGGTCAGCGAAGATCTTGAAATGTCCCGGTCCTTCCTGGGATCGGCCTACACCTTCGGTGCCTTCGGGGGCCTTGCGCTTGGCCTCTACGGAGTGTTCCTCGTCCCCGCGGGCCCGCGTCTCGGTGGGGTGCTGCTGTCCGTCGGCGTCGCCGTCGCCGTGCTCGGAAACGTGGGCCTGGCGGCGCTGGTGCGCTGGCTCACCGGTACCCGGCTCGGCGCCGTGATCCTGTTGGTCGGATGGGTTCCGATCGTGCTGTGGTTGGCCGCCGCGCGTCCGGAGGGAGACCTGCTTTTGCAGGCCAAGACCGCCGGATACCTGTTCATGGTCTTCGGAGCGCTCGCGCCGGTGATCGTGGCGATGATCGGGCTGCCACCGCGCGGCCTGTCCGCCCTGCCGCTGGCCGGTCCGCGCGACCGGTGACCGCCGGCCCGTGTGACCGCTGGGCCAGCCAGTGTGGCTGTCGACCCGGACGTTTGGCCATGTTGAGTAACGTTTAGTAATTTTTGGTGACGGCTAGATGCGACTGACGGCCAGTTGAGATTGACGGCTAGTTGAGGCGGGCGCGGGCGGCGTGTGCCGCCTCGCGGGCAGCCGCCGCGGCGGCCGGCTCCAAGAGCCCCACCGCGTCGGCGAAGGTGGTGAGATCCTCGGCGCCACCCAGGAAGTCACCCAGACGGGTGCGCAGCTCACCGCGTTCCCGACGCAGGTGCACCGGGTGATGGGGCAGGAGCAGGGACAGTTCGACGGCCCACAGCCGCGTCGCGATGGTGTCCGTGCGGGCCGCCCAGACCCGGATGTTGCCCAGCACCCGCATCAGCAGGTCGGCCGGGCTCATCGGTTCGAGGTATGTGCGGGTGAACGGCACCCCGGCGGAGCGGACCCGTTCCGCGGCCTCGTGCACCGTGATCAGCCTGCCGCCGGAGAACGGGTCGACCAGGACGTAGCGGCCGGGCGAGCCGACGCCGACGATGACGTGTCCGGGCAGCCCGATGGGGTAGGCGGGTATACCGAGGCGGCGAGCGACCTCCACCCAGACCACGGACAGCAGGATCGGCAGGCCGTGCCGGCGGCGGAGCACCGAGGTGAGCAGGGAGGCGTTCAGACTGTTGTAGTCTGCGGGATCACCGTGGAAGCTGCCCCGTACCCCGAGCGCCTCCCGCAGGATCTCGGCGGCGGTGCGCACGTCCAGGCCGGCGAGTGTCCGCCCTGTGGCAGACCCTTCGGCCGTGTCACCTGTGCTGCCTGCGGTGCTGGCGTCGCCTACCGTGACATCGGCGAGGTGGCAGGTCTCCGCGGCCAGCGCATCCAGCCGGGCGAGCTCCCGCGCCGGGTCGAGATCGGGTTCGGCCTCGGCCGCGATCAGCAGGCAGGCCAGGCCGAGATCGACAGGCTCCTGCCGGACGACTTCGGCAAACTGGCGTCGTGTCTGCACGTTCATTGTGGGTTCGCCTCCGTCTGCCCCACGGCCTGCCCTGCAGCGGACCGGCGTACCGGCTGTGGCGGAACCCGCCGCCCGGCGACCAGATCCGTTTCGGCGACCTTCACGATAGAACCGTCCCTGGTGCGTATCGTCAGACAGCGATCGGTCCAGGACAGCAGCTGCCCCACGACGTCGGTCAGTGGCAGGAGGCCGGCGACCCGCCGGCGAATGGACACCCTGGCGCCGGTGTCAGCAGGAGTGATACGGACGACATACACGACAAGCGAACGCCCTTGTTGTCGACACGGAACCGTCCAGGTCGATACTAGGGAATCAGTCGCCCGTGAGCCGAGGAGGAACAACCGGTGACCTACGTCATCGCGGAGCCCTGCGTCGATGTGAAGGACAGGGCCTGCATCGAGGAGTGCCCGGTCGACTGCATCTACGAAGGCGGACGGATGCTTTACATCCAGCCTGACGAGTGCGTCGACTGCGGAGCGTGCGAGCCTGTCTGTCCAGTGGAGGCCATTTACTACGAGGACGACGTTCCTGACCAGTGGAAGGGCTTCACGGACACGAACGCTCTGTTCTTCGAGGAGCTCGGCTCGCCGGGAGGGGCGTCGAAGGTGGGCGCGCTCGACTTCGATCCACCCAGCGTCGTCGCGTTGGCGCCGCAGGCCGAGTCCTGACCGGGCCCGTGGGGCCTGCCGGCGTCACAGGGCTCCGGCAGGCCCGCCACTTCCGCGTGCGGCTACCAGACTTTCCCTGGGATGCGCTGACCCCGTTCGCGGAGAAGGCCCGTGCCCATCCGTACGGGCTGGTTGACCTGTCCGTCGGCACGCCCGTGGACGCGACACCGCTGGTCATCCAGCATGCCTTGGCCGCGGCAGCCAACGCGCCGGGCTATCCGACGACCGCGGGCACCCCCGACCTGCGGGACGCGGCGGCCGGGTGGCTGGCACGCCGGCTGGGAGTGATCGTCGATTCCTCCGCCGTCCTGCCGGTGATCGGGACGAAGGAGCTGGTCGCGCAGCTGCCCGGCCAGCTCGGGCTCGGGCCGGGGGACCGGATCTGGATCCCGACCCCGGCCTACCCGACCTACGAGGTCGGTGCTCTGCTGGCCCGCTGCGAACCGGTCCTGGGCCCGGCCGACGGTGTGGCACTGGTGTGGTTGAACACCCCGGCCAACCCGTCCGGGCGGGTACTGACCGTGGACGAGATGCGTGCGGTCGTGGGCTGGGCGCGGGAACGCGGCATCATCGTCGCCAGCGACGAGTGCTACATCGAGCTGGGCTGGGAGGCCCGCCCTGTCTCGGTGCTGCATCCGGACGTCTGCGGCGGCTCACACGAGGGGCTGCTCGCCGTCCACTCGCTGTCCAAGCGGTCGAATCTCGCCGGCTACCGGGCCGGATTCGTCACCGGGGACCCCCGGCTCGTGGCAGGCCTGCTGGAGGTCCGCCGGCACGCGGGGGCGATGGTACCCACGCCGGTCCAGGCGGCGATGACGGCTGCTCTGGCCGACGACATGCACGTCGCCGAGCAGCGGGCGCGCTACGCCAACCGCCGGGCCGTGCTCGCGGCGGCGCTGGCGGTCGCCGGCTTCACGATCGAGCACAGCGAGGCCGGGCTCTACCTGTGGGCGACCCGCGGTGAGGAGTCGTGGGCCACCGTGGACGCGCTGGCCACAGTGGGCGTGCTCGTTGCTCCCGGAGTGTTCTACGGCGAAGCCGGACGCCGTCACGTGCGGATCGCTCTGACCGGGCCAGACGCCCAGATTGCCACCGTTCCGGAACGGATGGCGATGCTGCCGCCGCCGCAGCAGGTCGGCCCGCCGCCGTCAGCGGGGGGATACCAGGCAGACGCCCGCTCGACCGGGTCACACCCGTCGGCGGCTCCTTCATCGCAGCCCCCACCCCCGTCCGCATCTCGTCCGCCGGCGGGTCAACCGGTACGGGGTCCACAGCCGGGCTTCCCCGCTGACACGGGAGCGCCCCCCGCGGTGGCATGGCCTGGCTACGACAACACCGGCTACGACGGCAACGGCGGGCACGGCGTCCGGGTCACGGCCGAGCCGCCGGACATCCGGTAACCCCCACATGGCGCCTTTCGGCGCGATGTGGGGATCTCTACGTCGTGGGTGGGTGTGGTCCCGGCTTGCGGTCGGGCTGTCCGGCTGGTTGGGCTGTCAACCGGTTGGGCAGGCGCTGGTTGCCTCGTTAAGGTCGTGACCGTGAGCACCTCAGCCAGGATTCTCGACTCCGTCATCGACCCTGTTATCGACACGCTGTGGGAAAACCCCGATGTCTCCGAGGGGCCGGACGGCCGCAGCGCGTACGACCTCGTGGTCGAGGCGGTCAACCTGCTGGACACCGGGAAGGCGCGGGTCGCCCACGTCACCGACACCGGTGACGTGGTTGTGGACGAGCGGGCCAAACGCGCCATTCTGCTCGCCTTCCGGGTCCTGCAGATGGTAGAATCCGCCGCCGGCGACTTCCGGTACCACGATCGCGTGCCGTTGAAGACGTCCTTCGACGGTGTGCGGGTGGTGCCGGGTGCGATCGTCCGCTGGGGCGCGTACGTCGAACCCGGCGCGGTGCTCATGCCGAGCTACACCAACATCGGCGGATATGTCGGCGCGGGCACCCTGGTCGACACCTGGGCGACGGTCGGGTCCTGTGCGCAGATCGGTCGTCGGGTGCACCTGTCCGGCGGTGTCGGTATCGGTGGGGTGCTGGAGCCGCCGAACGCGAAGCCGGTGGTGGTCGAGGACGACGCGTTCATCGGTAGCCGGTGCATGGTGGTGGAGGGTGCGCGGGTGCGCCGCGGGGCAAAGCTCGGGGCGGGGGCGATCCTGACCGCCTCCACCCACGTCTTCGACGCCAACACCGGCGAGGAGTACCCCCGGGGCGAGATCCCCGAACGGGCGGTGGCGGTCGGGTCCAGCCGGGTGAAATCGTTCCCCGGGGGGGACTATGCGATGCCGTGTGTCCTCGTGCTGCGGATACTCGCCGAGGGGGAGATCCACGACAAGCTCGCGCTCAACGACGTCCTGCGGGAGCACGGTGTCGCACCCTGACGGGGTGCCAAAGGGGCCACTCTATTTGCGGCTCCACCTGTCCACGTGCGGCTCTACCTGCGGCGCGGCCGGCACTCCCGGCAGACCCCGCGACGCCACGTCCCTGTTGCCGGTCACTCTGGAGGGCCAGAGGCGGCGCGATCATGCTCTTTTCGCATTGCCGGAGGCTCAGCTCCCCGGATCACTACGTAGGGTCCGAGCATGCATCTTGATCTGAGCGTCCCGGCGACGGAGCTGACCCGCGCTGTTGTCGACATCCCCTCGGAAAGCGGGGCCGAGGCCGTTCTCGCGGACGCGGTCGAGGAGGCCCTGGTCGGCCTCGGAG
>NZ_CAAAFT010000076.1:15090-19875 GCF_900634765.1 Candidatus Protofrankia californiensis
GGCCGTTCTCGCGGACGCGGTCGAGGAGGCCCTGGTCGGCCTCGGAGGGCTGCGCGTGGACCGTGACGGCGACGCGGTCGTAGCCCGAACCGATCTGGGCCGAGCGACTCGGGTGCTGCTCGCCGGGCATCTGGACACCGTTCCGATCGCGGACAACCTACCCAGCCGGGTAGCGGACGGACGCCTGTACGGATGCGGAACCTCCGACATGAAAGCGGGGGTGGCCGTGATGCTGCGGCTGGCAGCCGTCTTCGCCGCATCCGCCGGCTGTGCCCTCGCCCACGACGTGACCTGGGTCTTCTACGACAACGAGGAGGTCGACGCCGTCCGCAACGGCCTGCGGCGCCTGGTCGCGAACCATCGGGACTGGCTGGACGCCGATCTCGCGCTGCTCCTGGAACCGACGTCGGGAGAGATCGAGGCCGGCTGCCAGGGCACCCTGCGGGTGGTCGTCACGGTGCCGGGACGCCGGGCACACTCGGCGCGGGCATGGCTCGGGGAGAACGCGATCCACCGCACCGCGCCGCTGCTGGAACGGCTCGGTAGCTACCGGCCACGGACCGTGATGATCGATGGCTGCGCCTACCGGGAAGGTCTCAACGCCGTGCGCGTCAACGGCGGGGTGGCCGGCAACATCATTCCGGACGCGTGTGAGGTCGTGGTCAACTACAGGTTCGCTCCGGATCGTGACGTTTCCCAGGCGCTCGACCACGTCCGGGAGACCCTTGACGGGTTCACGCTTGAGCTGGCCGACAGCGCGGACGGTGCGCTGCCGGGGCTGACCGCACCGGCAACGGCCGCCTTCGTCCAGGCGGTGGGGCGCACGCCCGTCGCCAAGTACGGCTGGACCGACGTGGCCCGCTTTGCCGCGCTCGGCATCCCGGCGCTGAACTACGGTCCGGGTGATCCCAATCTTGCGCATACCCGGGACGAGTACGTCGAGCTGGAGCGGATCGACGCTGCCGAAGACGTGCTACGCCGTTACCTGGCCGGACCGGCTGCCGGCCGGCAGCCGGCGCTGACGCGTCCCGAAGCCTGACGCGACCGCTACAGGCGCTCCAGGTGCTACCAGCCTGATACCGCTGCTGCCTGACACTGCCCCTGATATTGGCTGTCACCACGGCCCCGGATATCCGATGGACCGATGGTCATCATGATTCAGTCGGTCACATCTGGAATATCCGGGGCGAGACCGGCGTGCAGTGCATCGATGATCGGTGTCGGTATGCCGGTCGAGGCCGCCCAGCTCGAGGCGCCACCATTTCGCGACCGCAGCAGTTCGAGGAATATCTCCATGGTCTGGGCCTGAAGAAGCGCCGGGCCGAGTCCGAGTCCGGCTTCGGTCGATGCGCCGTACAGTGGATTCTGCTCCAACCTGGCGGCGATGTGGTGCGCGTGGTGATTGCTGCGCACGAAGTCCCGCGTGATCTCGTCGTTTCTGACCCCGACCAGGCTCAGGAGGATGGCGGCGATGAGACCGGTCCGGTCCCGCCCGGCGGCACAATGAAAAAGTACGGGGACATCCTTGTCCAGGGAATCGGCAATGACTCCGAAAATTTTCCCGATGGTGGGTGCGCCTTCAATGAGGTTCTTGTAGTAACCCTCGGCGAGCGCCCCGGGATCGCGACCATCGGGAAATGGCTCACGACCGATTCGGCCCTCCGGCATCACGGAGAGATGATAGGTCTCGAGTTCCGGGAAGATTCTTTGGTCCTGGAGTCCGTCACCGTCGGCCTCCTCGGCCGTCCGCAGGTCGATGACCACACCGACCCCGACCTTGTCCAGGATGTATCGCCGGTCGCCCGTCGACAGGTTGTCAAGCGCATCCGATCTGAATACGAGCCCATGTCTCGTAAGTTGATCATTGTTCAGTGCCAGTCCGCCAAGATCTCGAAAGTTGAACAAGCCGTCGAACGTGAAGGACACTGGTCGGCCCCCTCGACGTGTATGGAAAGATCTTGGTGTCCGGTGGCAGAAGTGAATCCTACCGCAAGGCCGCGGCCTGTGAGGTGTCCGTGGAAATTACATCCGATAACAAGTGGAGGGAGTGGGAGGGCGGTCCGAAATACTCCATGACTCGACTGTGTCGAGGGACGACCGTCAGCCACCCCGGCCTCCGCGCTGAGTGTCCGGAGTCGGCGTCGCCGCCGCGCCCGGCCTCGAGTTGAGCCCGACCTCGGGCACAACGGCATCTTGGGCACACGGTAATCAGGGCAGATCCAACCCGTAGTGACATACAGGATTCACGCCCACAACAACCGTGTAATGATCAAATCAAGAATAGGCGGCGAAGTGGAGGCATCGGAGCGCCTGAGGATAGGTGTGTCGCGAATCGGACGGCCCTGTCCTCGGACGCTCTCAGTGACCCGGCGAGTTGGGCCTCCGGCAGTATGAAAGGAACATGATCGCGCTTCCTTCGGCCCGCTACGCGAGGCCCCGGCGCGCGACGGCGAGGTCCCGTGTGCCGCGGATTGCCGCCACCGTCTCCAGGACCTTCCGGGTTGGCTCCACCTGGTGAGCCCGGAAGATCCGGGCGCCGAGCCATGCGCTCACCGCTGTCGCGGCCAGGGTGCCTTCCAACCGGTCCGTCACGGCCGCGTCGAGGGTCTCGCCGATGAAGTCCTTGTTCGACAGCGCGACGAGCACCGGCCATCCGGTGGCGACAAGCTCGGGGAGCCGGCGGGTCGACTCCAGGGAGTGGCGGCTGTTCTTGCCGAAGTCGTGCCCGGGGTCGACGATGATGGCCTCCGGTCGTACGCCGACTACCTCGGCCCGTTCGGCGAGCCCCGTCGTCGTGGTGATGATGTCGGCGACCACGTCGTCGTAGGCGATCCGGTGGGGGCGGGTCCGGGGCGGCAGGTGCCCGGCGTGGGTGCAGACCAGGCCCAGTCCGTGCTCGGCGGCGACCTCGGCGAGGTGGGGGTCGGTGCCGCCCCACGCGTCGTTGAGCAGGTCGGCGCCCTCGGCCGCCACGATCCGTCCGACCTCGGCACGCCAGGTGTCCACACTGATCACGATGCCGGGGTGCCTGGATCGGACCAGCCCGACGAACCCGCCGATCCGGCGCAGTTCTTCGGCTGTGTCGACGTCCTCACCCGGAGCGGCCTTGACTCCGCCTATGTCGATGATCTGGGCGCCTTCCGCGACGGCGCGGTCGACGGCGGTCAGTGCCTCGCTCTCACCGTAGGTGGCGCCCCGGTCGAAGAAGGAGTCCGGCGTCCGGTTGATGATCGCCATAATCACCAGGTCGGACGGGCGAAATGTCGAAGAACCGAGCCGCAGGTCACCGCCGGGGCCTGGTGGGAGCGCGTCGTTCGGCGGCCCGGTGCTACCGGCGGCCTCGACGTCGGTGGACATCCAGACCAGCTTAGCCGGTCGTCTCCCTGCGAACCGCTGTACACCTGCGAACTGCTGTACACACGCGGACGGGGTGGCACATGCGGCGGAACTTTTCCGGGCGTGTAACGATCGTTGTGTGTTGCTCGCCGTCGAGATCGTGGTTGTCGCCGCCATCGTCTTCGCTGTCGCCGCCCTTGCGGTGGGCAGGTTCGACCGGTTGTCGCCCGCTCCGCGCGACGCGGCTGACCATCGCCTGCCGTCACCGACCGTTTCCGCGGACGACGTGGCCGGTGTCCGGTTCGAGATGGCGCTGCGGGGTTACCGGATGGCCGATGTGGATGCGGTACTCGCGCGCCTTGCCGACGAGCTTGCCTGGCGCGACGCCGAGCTCGCGCGACGGGACGAGGAGATGGTCAGGCTGGCCTCCTTCGCCCATTTTGATCACTACTCGTGGTCCTCTCGGAGCGTGGACCAGCGCGGATGGGACGACCAGGCCAAGGGTCCGGACGCTGCGAACGCCGCCGCTGACGCCCACCACTGCACCGATACCGGCGCCACGCGGCGCACCTCGGATGCCCCGGACAGCCCACGAACCCCTCTGCCCACGCCGCCGCCGAGCTGACCGACCTACGAGCGCCCGGGCGACCGAGGGCAGGGTGTTCGATCAGTGGGCGGTATCCGGATGTGATGTGTCGCGAGGCGTGGGGTAACGGCTTCAGCGGCGGTGTGGCGGGTGGGCGACACACCGGTGACTTTCCCGTCGTCCGCAGTGTCCTTATCGTGGGTGCTGGTTCGGATCGTGCTCGTGTTGGCCGTCCGGGGGTGTCTTTGGTGGTTTGCGGATCTGTCAGCCTGTGTCTGTTGTGGCGCTGCGGGGTGACGTGTTTCGGTTCCCGGCCTGTTCTCCGGGATAATCGCTGGTGGTAGCAGGTCCGACGGCAGGAAGAGGTGCACCGATGGCGGCCATGAAGCCGCGGACGGGTGACGGTCCGCTCGAGGTCACCAAGGAGGGCCGCAGCATAATCATGCGCGTCCCGCTCGAAGGGGGTGGCCGTCTCGTGGTGGAGCTGTTGCCTGACGAAGCGAAGGATCTCGGGGACGCTCTGAAGTCGGCTGTGGGCTAGGCGTGCGCAGTCAGCGCGCCCAACGTTCCCGTGAATAACGACTGGGTTGCTCCCCGCCCACCGGCTGTGAGGCTGTGGGCCGGTACGCCGTTGGACGCCGGTGTGCCGGTCCTGGCCTTGCTGACCCTTACCCCGGGGGAGGGCAGTGCTTCGGCCGTGGTGACCCCGGCCGGCCGCAAGGTCGGCGAGTCGCTCGGCATTGATTTGGATCTTCTGCTTGCCGGGGAACGCGCCAGCGGTGACCAGGCGGAGGTGATCGCCGTCCCGTTGGGGCGCGCCGACGGGCCACGCAAGTTGTTGCTGGTGGGAGCTGGCAAGCGGG
>NZ_CAAAFT010000076.1:20000-20909 GCF_900634765.1 Candidatus Protofrankia californiensis
ATGCGGCTGCGTGGCGTGCGGCCGGTGCCGCCTTTGCCCGTCGGGCCGCGTCGGTCGCCCAGGCGGCCGTACTCGCCGACGCCCACGCCGGTGTCGACGCCGCTGCTGTGCGGGCCTTTGCCGAGGGCCTGGCGTTGGCCTCCTACCGGCCGTCCGCGGCCTCCGGGTATCCGACCACTTCGGCGGCCGAAGCGGGTACCCCGCAGGGCGGCTCGGACCATGCCGGCAGCAACAGTGCTGGCAGCAACAGTGTCAGTAGCAACGACGCTGACAGCAACGCTGCCGAGGCAGCTGGCGCCGAGGTCGATGCCGCCGCTGACGAGCCGTCGAAGACCCTGCGCGAAGTGACGCTCATCGTCGCGGATCCGGATGACGCCGATCTGCAGGCGTCGCTCGCCGCAGCCGACGCGGCTGCTCGTGCCGTCCACCTTGCCCGCGATCTGATCAATATGCCGAGCCTGGTGAAGTCGCCGGCCTGGTTCGCCGACCGTGCGGTCGACCTCGCCCAGGCCGCCGGGCTCGGCGTGCAGGTGCTGGGTCCCGACGAACTGGCCGAAGAGGGCTTCGGCGGGCTGGTCGCGGTGGGCAGGGGTTCGTCACGCCCGCCCCGGCTGGTGCGGCTGACGTATCACGGCCCCTCGGCGGCCGGATCGCAGCCGCGGACGCCGGACGCCCGGCATGTGGTGCTGGTGGGCAAGGGGATCACTTTCGATTCCGGTGGTCTGTCGCTGAAGCCTGCGACGTCCATGACCACCATGAAGACCGACATGTCCGGTGCGGCGGCCATCCTCGCGACGATGGTGACGCTGCCGGTGTTGAAGGTTCCCGGACGTGTCACCGCCCTGCTCTGCCTCGCCGAGAACATGATCGGCGGGGGTGCGCTGCGACCCGGGGACGTCATCTCCTGCT
>NZ_CAAAFT010000077.1:0-9353 GCF_900634765.1 Candidatus Protofrankia californiensis
CTGGACATCGCCGGCACCGCCAGGTCCGACGGTGACGAGGGCGAGGTCAGCAAGGGTGGGACGGGCTGGGGTGTGCGTACCCTCCTGACCTGGCTGGCGTCCTGATCCGTCCCGTCCACCCGGGCGGTGCGAGAGGAACATGATCGCGCCGTCCGGGTGGCCAGCTCGGCCATCCGACCTGTCGTCGCAGGTCGCAGGCTCATATGCGTCGTAGGGCCACGTGCGGAGCGGAAGAACGGTTCTAAGGGGAAGAACGGGTTCTAGCCGACCGGTGAGGACTTGGCGACCACGGCTACCAGGAGACCGTTCCCCGTGGTCAGGAGCATGGGTGTCAGGCGACTGTCGTCGCGGACGGCGGTGGCCAGCTCCCGGGCCGCGATGGCCTCGGCATCTCGAGCGTCGGGGTCGGCCACCCGTCCGCCCGCGAGCACGTCGGCGAAGACCACGATCCCGCCCGCCCGTAGCAGGCGGAGGGCCTGGTTGAGGTAATCGGTGGCCTCGCGCCGGTCCGCGTCGCAGAAGACCAGGTCATAGGCACCGTCGGTGAGCCTGGGCAGGACGTCCAGGGCGCGCCCGGTGATCAGCCGGCTGCGGTTGGGCGCCATTCCCGCATCCGCGTACGTGCGGCGGGCAAGCCGCAGATGCTCCGCTTCGACGTCGATGGTGGTCAGGGTCCCGTCCGGACGCATCCCGCGTAGCAGCCACGTGCCGGACACGCCGGTACCTGTCCCGATTTCGACAACTGTGCGCGCCGCCACCGAGGCGGCGAGGAAGCGCAGGATGGAGCCGGCGCCCGGGGCGACCGGGACGATACCGACCTCCTCGGCGCGTGCCCGGGCAGCCCGCAGGGGAGGGTCTTCCAGCAGGAAGCCCTCCGTGTATGCGGCGGTCGGATCGACGGCCCCGGTGACTGTGTCGGGCATGACATAGGCAGCCTACGGGAACGCCGGGTGCTGATGGTGCGTTCGTCTTGTCAGCGCACCTCGTGTCGGGGATGGATCGAGGGGAGATCAGCCGGTGTCCGCTGCGGGTTTTGCCGCGCCATGGCCGGCGCGTCGGGTACGTTCGTCGCGAACCGATCGAGAGGCGGCCGTGAACGGACAGGACGCGCGCCTGGCCACGTTCACGCCTGGCCGGTCGGTCCCGTCGCGTCCAGCGTCGGACGGGGATGTCACCGGGCCCGTTGCGGCCGATGCCGCGGGTGCCGATCCGGCCGCGTGGGTGCCGCCCACGTGGGAAGAGGTCGTACGAGACCACGGTAACAGGGTGTATCGGCTTGCCTACCGTCTCACGGGCAACGCTCACGATGCCGAAGACCTCACCCAGGACGTCTTCGTACGTGTGTTCCGGTCGTTGGCGGATTACACGCCCGGTACCTTCGAAGGCTGGCTCCATCGGATCACCACGAACCTCTTCCTGGACAGGATGCGGCGTCAGCAGAAGATCCGTTTCGACGCGCTGCCGGACGACCCCGAGCGTCTGGCCGGCCGTGAGGCAAGCCCGGAGGTCGTCTACGCGGAGTCGCACCTCGACGCCGACATTGAGGGTGCACTTGCCGCGCTCCCGCCGGATTTCCGGGCTGCGGTCGTCCTCTGCGACATCGAACAACTGTCCTACGAGGAGATCGCGCAGACTCTGGGGGTGAAGCTCGGGACGGTCCGCAGCCGGATCTCCAGGGGACGCGCGATGCTGCGGCAGGCTCTCGCCGACCGGGCGCCACGTTCCTCGGCCGTGGTCGAGGAACCGGCGCTGCTGGCCGCGGCCAGCGACCCGACCGACAATGCGACCGCTCCGACGGTGCCGGCCGAACCGGAAGCCGCACATGCGTCCGACACCCGCGCTCCGGTGGATGACGGTGCCCGCCGGTCGCATCGATCGCACCGGATCGGTCGCCGGACGGTGGCCCCGAGTGCACAGCCGACCGCGGCGAATGTGGGTGGTGGAACGTCCACGCCGGAGCGGCAGGCGTGAGCGGACACCACCTTGGTGAGCGGATCGCTCCGTTGGTCGACGGGCAACTCGACCACGACGACCGGGACCGCGCCTTGGCGCACCTCGCTTGCTGCCCTTCCTGTCAGTGGGAGGTAGCCGAGTTGCGCCGTCTCAAGGCGCGGTTGGCGGCGCTCGGCGGCCCGGTACTGCCGGGTTGTGTGGCGGACCGGCTGCTGCGGATGGCGGCGGTCGCCATCCCCGCCCGATTCGCCGCGGACACTCGGTTTGCCCCGGACAACGGCCGGGCGCATCCAGTCGGTCCTGCGGTCCCAGTCGGTCCGGTGGTTCCGGCTGGCTACTCGATCGTGCAACTGCCCGCCGATTCCCCTGGAACGTTCCGTTCTGATCATTCTCACTGCCGGGGAGGCGCCCGTACCCCTGGCTCAACGCGGTCAACGCTGCAGGTACGTGTGTCCACCGGGCGGGTGATGTTCACGGTCGGTCTGGTCGGTCCGGTCGCCACGAGCAAGTCCTCGAAGCTGTCGAGAATCTTGAAGAAGGACGGACGGAAGACGGTCAGGCGGTCGATCCGACCACGGGTGGCGCTGCGCGTGACCACGCCTGCCGCTGGTGGCCGGCGCCCGCCGTCCGGACCGGCGGACCCGCGCGCACGCGGAGCACGCCGCCCCAGCAGGACCAGACGCACTCTGGTGGGTTCGGCAGCCGTGCTCTTTTTCGCTGTCGCGGGAGCCGCGTTCGGGGAGACACGGGCTCCCAGCGGGCTTCCAGGGCCGTCGACCCATCCCGTGGTGGCACCGGTGGTGCGGCCGAGCCTTGTCTCCGAAGTCAGGGTCAGTCGCCTTCTGCCGGTGATGGCCGTGGTGTCCGTCCCGACCGGCGTGCGACGCTAGGCAACCGCGCTGAACAACAGCTGTCCGGGCTCGGGTGCCCCCGCATCCTGGCCGGCCCGTACGTTCGGGGTAGTCACCCGCTCGGTGGGCGCGGACCGATGGCGAACCAATCAATCCCTATCCGCATGGGGAAAGCCCACCGTCCGTCAGTCGATCCGGTGAGGTGCCGATCCGTGAGATCCGGCCCTTTCGGATGCTGCGGACCCCTCGGATACACGGCCCGTCGTGTTGCTGTCCGGGATCCGCGCCGCAGGCCGTACGGTGGTAGGCGCGTGATCGGTGCGCTATGGTCATCCGCCTGCGAGTGTCACGGCGGTTGACGGTGTCTCGGCTCGTCTCCGAACACGCTCTGGAGCCTGTCTTCTGGATATCGGTGACCATGCCGGGGTTTCTGCCGCGTCGCGAAGCGACCTGGCAGGCCCGGATCCAGGCGACGGTCCGGAAGGTAGGCCCCAGCAGCGGTCGGGAGGCAAAGCGGCCATGAGTAGTGGCAGTGAGAATGTGACCGTTCCCTCTCGGTCCGGACCTGCTGACGGACATCGGCCGCAGGCGGGATCCGCCTCGAGCGCGTCCGCGGGTACAGGGCCGGCCGGACCGAACCAGGACCCGTCGGGTCCAGGCCTTATCGCCGAGGCGCCACAGGAAGACGCGCAACGTGGTGCAAACAGGTTCGGCGGTAGCGGGCCGTCCGACCCGCCGACCAATCCGTGGTGGACCCGTCCGGCTCCGGCTCCGGCTCCGGCCCCGATGCCGACCGGTGCGCGGAAGCCGCTCGGTGCCCAGTTGTGGGGTGCCGCTGTGAACACTGGCATCAGCGCCGATGCCGTGAATGTCGATGTCGCTGGTGCCGGCGCTGCCGACATCAGCGCCGGGACGGGCAGCCGCACCACGGCCGCCTTTGTTTCGGCCGATGTCGGGTATCCGGATGACTCCGTACCGGCGAAGTCCCGCCGCAGTCCACTGGTACCGGCGGCGGCGATGCTGCTCGCGGGACTGCTCGGTGGAGTGACCGGAGGCATGATCGGCGCCCACAACACGTACAACAACGACTACAGTCGGACGGCGCCAGCCGTGCCCGCGCGGTCTGGCGTAGTGAGCAGCGACATATCAGCCCCGGTCGAACGGACCATGTCCGTTTCCGCCATCGCCGCGCGAGTTCTGCCATCCGTGGTCACGATCAGCGTGGCCACCCCGGCCTCGACCGCAACCGGTTCTGGTCTGATCATCAGATCGGACGGCTACATCCTGACCAACAACCATGTGGTGGCCAACGCCGCCGCGGGCGCGCGCGTCTCGGTGACCTTGTATCAGGAGCTGCAGCAGATCTCGGCGAAGATCGTTGGACGTGATCCCAAGACCGATCTCGCCGTCATCCGGATCCAGACGGCCGGCCCGCTACCCGCGGCAACGCTGGGACGTTCCGGATCTCTCGTGGTCGGTGCGCCCCTGGTGGCCATCGGCGCGCCGCTCGGACTGGCCGGGACCGTGACCACGGGTATCGTCAGCGCGCTGGACCGAAACCCGACCGTGCCGGCGGAATCCGGCGGGGAGTCGCTCCTCATCGGCGCGATCCAGACCGACGCCGCCATCAACCCGGGCAACTCGGGCGGTCCGCTGCTGGACGGGCGCGGCCAGGTTATCGGGATCAACACCGCGATCGCCACCGTTCCCGGTGGTTACGGTGACCGTGGCGCGTCCGGGAACATCGGAGTCGGCTTCGCCATCCCGATCGACTATGCGAAGTCGGTGGCCGAAGAGATCATCCAGACCGGTCGGGCCACCCATCCGCATATCGGGGTGTCCGCGGTGACGATTACTCCGGACGGTGCCTCGGCGGCCGGAACCTCTCCCGGTGCCATGGTCCGCGGCGTGGAGGCAGGGGGGTCTGCGGCGCTGGCCGGGCTGCGTCCCGGTGACATCATCACCAAGGTCAACAACTTCGCCGTCGGAAGCATCAACGATCTGATCGCGGCAACCCGGGTGCACCGGGTCGGCGAACGGATCACTGTGACGTTCGAGCGGGATCGCAGGGTGCAGGCTGTCGAGGTGACCCTGCAGGAGCAGCGCGACTGACCACGCGGCCGGGTAGGAGCCGGGTATCGGCAAGCGCGTTCCGCTGATCGCAGTGGCGGGGTAGTGTGAGGTCGTGTTCAGCGGCGTCGGATGGGGCGAGATCGCGGTCCTGATGGTGATCGGTCTTTTCGTGTTCGGTCCGGAGCGGTTGCCCAAGGTTGCTCGTGACGCGGGTCGGATGTTGCGTCAGATCCGCCAGGCTGCCACGGGGATGCGCGAGGAGTTGCGCTCCGAACTCGGTCCGGAGCTTGCCGACCTCGACCTGCGAACTCTGCACCCCAAGACGTTCGTTCGCAAACACCTGTTCGAAGACGACGATCCGTTGCTTCCGCCGTATCTGTCCAAGCGGACGTCCTTCGACAAGATGCTCTTCGACGACGACTCCGACGTGCTGCCTGGAGCGGCGGATCCGCCCCGCCCCCGGCTTTCCTATGACTCCGGCTCCTATGAGGATGCCGGCATCCAGATGAAGCCTGCCCTGTCGCTCACCAAGTCGTCGTCTCTGAGCAAAACGTCCCCGACCAAGCCATCCCTGACCAAGTCGCCGTCGTCGGTCGGCTCTGCCTCTCTGACGAAGGCCACTTCCAGGGGTCGGTCGAGCTTGGATGCCTCCTCCGCGGCCGGCGGCAGCACCGGGGCCGGCGAGACGTCGGCGGCACCGTTCGACACCGACGCGACCTGAGCCCACCAACGCGACCGACCTGCGCGACCGGCCTGAAGGTGATCTGAGCAAGGCAGCCCGCGCGGGAGCCCGCTCCGCAGGGAAGGCTCAGCCCCGGGCAGCGGCCGCCGGTCGGTCAGCGCCCCCGGGTCGGGGTGAGACCGAGAGAACGACCGGCCAGCCCACGAGACCGGGATGACAGCCGCTCGGCCACCCCCCGAAGGATCTTGCCGGCTTCGGAGTCCGGATCGGAGATCGCCAGCGGGACACCGTTATCCCCGCCTTCCCTCAGCCGGACGTCGATCGGCACCTGCGCGAGCAGGGGCACATCGTGCCCGAGGACACGGCTGAGGCGTTCGGCCACGGCCGTGCCACCGCCGGAGCCGAAGACGTCCACACGTCCGTCACAGTGCGGGCAGGGCAGCCACGCCATGTTCTCGACCACTCCGACAACGTTCTGCCGGGTCTGGACCGCCACGGTTCCAGCCCGCTCCGCGACCTCGGTCGCGGCAAGCTGGGGGGTGGTGACCACGAGGAGCTCGGAGGACGGTACGAGCTGCGCCAACGAGATCGCGATGTCACCGGTGCCCGGGGGCAGGTCGAGCAGCAGGACGTCGAGATCGCCCCAGAACACGTCCGAGAGGAACTGCTCCAGCGCCCGATGCAGCATCGGACCACGCCACGTGACAGGCTGGTTTCCTCGGGTGAACATGCCGGTGGAGATGACCTTGACGCCATATGCCTGTGGGGGCATGATCATCTTTTCGACCTGGGTGGGCAGGCGGTCCACACCCAGCATCCGGGGGATCGAGTGCCCGTAGATGTCGGCGTCGAGGACACCGACCGACAGCCCGGACCGGGCCATCGACGCGGCCAGGTTGACCGTCACCGACGACTTGCCGACGCCGCCTTTGCCGCTTGCCACCCCGTACACCCGGGTCAGCGAGCCGGGCTGCGCGAACGGGATCGCACGGGTAGCGGTTCCACCGCGCAGCTTCGTGTGCAGGGCGGCGCGCTGCTCAGCCGTCATGACGTCGAGGCGGACCCGCGCCCCCCGCACGCCCGGTACCGCGGTGACCGCTCGCTCGACCCGACTGACGATCTCTTCACGCATCGGACAGCCGGAGACCGTGAGCAGTACCACGACTTCCACGGTGTCGTCGTCGGTGACGCGTACCGACTCGACCATGTCCAGTTCGGTGATGGGACGCCCGATCTCAGGGTCGAGCACGGTAGCAAGAGCTGCCTGGATCGCGTCCGCGCTAGGCCGGGAAGCAGACAAGAGAACCTCGACCAGTCGCTGTGGTGGTGCGTGCGGCTCCTGCCAGCACGCCTGCACACCTACCATAGCCGCCGGTCCAGCCTGGGACGCGTCCGACAAGGTCGGAATACGGTCGCTTCCGGTGCGGAAGAGACGATCCCGCAGTGGCTGGCTGTCAACGGCATGCCAACCGGTACACGGCCCGGCCGGCCCGCCCACCGGTTACCGGAGGCACCAGTTCGTCTGTCAACCCGTCGCGTCCGGCCAAACTGTCGATCATCTGACATCCTTGGCGAGCCCGAGCCCGCTCCCGCACAGGCGACGTACTCTGATCCACGTGACGGTGGACGAGCGAACGGCGGAGCAGGAACCGCTGGTTGACCCGCGATCGATGCGGGCGTGGCGCCAGTTCCTGCGAGCCCATTCGTACGTTACCCGCAAGCTGGAGAGCGACCTCGAAACCGAGCATCGTCTGCCATTGGCCTCCTATGACGTGCTGGTGCAGCTTTCCGAGACGCCGGAGGGCGCGCTACGGATGAACGAGCTCGCGGAGGCGGTGCTGCTGTCGCGCAGCGGGCTGACCCGGCTGGTCGACCGGTTGGAACGCGACGGTCTGGTCGAGCGCCGCTCGTGCCCGTCGGACGCCCGAGGGACGCTGGCCACTCTCACCTCGGAAGGCCGTAAACGGCTGCGGGCCGCGTCCCGGACTCATCTCGCCGGGGTATCCAAGCACGTAACCAGCCATTTCAGCCCCGACGAGCTGGACAAACTCGCCGACCTGCTGAGCAGGCTCGATCGCCGTGCGCCTGCGCCGCAGCCGCCGGGCGGTGGGTGCGGCCAGGGCGCCTAGGTTCAGCCCCCTGGGGCCTCCGAGCGCGCGAGAAAAGTATGATCACGCTGCCTTTGGCCACCTGAAGGCCCGTTGACCTGGGCCTCCGGCAGCGCGACAGAAGCATGATCGCGCTGTCTTTGGTCATCTAAGGATCCTGTTCGGTGACCGGGCCGGTCACCGGTTCGGCGCCGCGGCTCGCGGCGACCAGCGCATCCAACGCCCGTTCGGCTGTCGTCTCCGCGCCGAGCGGCTGGGGTTTGCTCGCCCCGTGAAAGTCACTCGCGCCGGTGGTGATCAGATCCAGGTCCGCGGCGAGCCGTCGCAGCTGGGCACGCGCGTCCGGAGTGTGGTCGGGATGATCCACCTCCAGGCCGCCCAGGCCTTCCCGAGCCATCTCCGCGATCACGTCCGGGCCGATGGTTTTACCCCGTCTGCTCGCGAACGCATGCGCCAGGACGCTGACCCCGCCGGCGTCGCGTACGAGACGGATCGCCTCGGTCACGTCCGGTTCGTCCTTGCCCACCCAGTAGCGGCCTCCGGCGCCGATCCAGGCGGGCGTGAACGCGTCCTGGACGGTGCCCACCAGACCGGCCTCGACAAGCGCCTCGGCCACGTGTGGGCGTCCGACCACGCCGTCCGCCAGGGCACGAACCCGTTCCCAGTCCACCGGATGGCCGTCGGCGGCCAGTTTCTCCACCATGCGCTGGGCGCGAGTGATCCGTTCGCTGCGCAGCCGGGCACGGACCGCGGCGAACACCGGCTCGGTCGGGTCGAACAGGTAGGCGAGCAGGTGCAGGCTCACCCAGCGGTCGTGGCCAACCCGTACCCGGCAGGAGATCTCCGCCCCTGGCAGCAGGGTGAGCCCGGACGGCAGCGCGGCCGCGGCCTCGGCCACGCCCGAGGTGGTGTCATGGTCGGTGAGCGCAATGACGGCCAGGCCCGACGCGGCGGCAAGGCGGACAACGTCGGCGGGACGAAGCAGACCGTCCGACGCCGTCGAATGGGTGTGCAGATCGATTGCATCCGCCGGGATCGCCGGGTGCGCGTTCAGCCCGCCCTCCTTCCCGTCATACAAGTCACAGGCCATGCCCGAGAGCAGGCCCACACGGAAGACACCGGCTTTCCACCTGGCAGGCCATCCACGATATCTGTTCGACGCCCCACAGTATTCGCCCACGGTTTTCCCGGATCACTTTCGTGTGCGGCCGGTCGTCGCTAACGTCCCGGTACTGTGACGATCGGCCCCGTGACGACGACGGGCGTTGTGGCTCCTGAGATGCTCTGGGCGGGACGTTGTGGACAGGACTTCTGTGGGCAGGGACGCCGTGGGTGCCGACTCCATGGGTAGCGGCTCGGGCAGTGCGGGTAGTGGCCCGGGCAGGCGGGAGTGGGCGAGCCTGGCGTCCAGGCGAGGTTTTCTTGCGGGTGGGGCTGTTCTGCTGGTTGCCGCGGGTTGCTCGGGCGGCGGGTCGTCCGGCAGCACGCCGGCTCCGCGCCCGACCGTGCGCCCGAGCCTGCGGCCGGCCACCCCGATTCCCGGTGTCGGCGACGACGTGTTCTCCCTCGGGGTGGCCAGCGGTGATCCGCTGCCCGACGGGGTGATCCTGTGGACGCGGCTGGTGGCGGCGCCCTCCGGGGGCACGCTGCTTCCCGACCGCGACATCCCGGTCGACTGGCAGGTCG
>NZ_CAAAFT010000077.1:9378-12669 GCF_900634765.1 Candidatus Protofrankia californiensis
GACGAACGCTTCACCGACGTCGTCGCGGTCGGGACGCAGAACGCCACGCCGGCGTTGGCGCACTCGGTGCACGTCGACGTCCGCGGCCTGCAACCGGGCCGGGTGTACTTCTACCGGTTCCGGGCCGGCACCGTGCTGAGCCCGGTCGGCCGGACCCGCAGCGCACCGGCCACCTCGGCGGCGGCGGCGAGCCTGAGCTTCGCGCTGGCAAGCTGCCAGGACTTCCAGAACGGCTACTGGCCGGCGTACAACGCGATCGCCGCCGACGACCTCGATCTTGTCGTCCACGTCGGCGACTACATCTACGAGTACGACCCGGACAGCCGTTTCCCGGATCGCCGCCACACCACTCCGGCCACACCCGGGCTCAACCAGCTCCGGACCCTCGACGACTATCGCAACCGCCACGCACAGTACAAGACAGATCCCGCCCTGCAGGCTGCCCATGCCGCCGCGGCCTGGGTGGTCACCTGGGACGATCACGAGACCGAGAACAACTACGTGGGCCTCACCGACGAGTCCGGCGACACTGGGGACAAGCACCTGGATCCGGCGGCGTTCGCCCGGCAGCGGGCCGCCGCCTACCAGGCGTACTACGAGCACATGCCGATCCGGGTCAGCTACGTCCCCGGCTCGCCGGACCTGAAGCTGTACCGCCGGTTCACCTTCGGTGACCTGCTCACCCTCAACGTGATGGACACCCGGCAGTACCGGACCCCGCAGCCCGGCCGGGTGTCACAGGACGTCGGCAGGGCGTCGCTGGGGGAGAACAACACCGCCGGGACGATGGCCGGCCCCGAGCAGGAGGCCTGGCTGGCCGACGGTCTGCGCGCGTCGTCCACCCGGTGGAACGTGATCGCCCAGCAGACGATGATGGCCCAGCTGCACGGGCAGATCGTTCCCGGTGCCGGTGACGTGCTTGCCAACCTCGACCAGAACGACGGCTACGTGCCGTACCGCACCCGGCTGCTGTCCGCCGTCCGGGACAGTCGGGCGCGCAACCCCGTGGTGCTCTCCGGTGACATCCACTGCGCGTGGGTGAACGACCTCCGGGTCGACTTCAACCGGCCGGAGACGCCGGTGATCGGCACCGAGTTCGTCTGCACGTCCATCAGCTCGGGGTTCTTCCTGGTCAACGAGGAGTTCGTCCGGCAGAACAACCGGCTGCTCAACCCGCACGTGCGGTACTTCCGCGGGGACAAGCGCGGCTACACCCGCATCCGGGTCACCCCCCAGCAGTGGCGGGCCGAGATGCGCGTCGCCGAGACGATCGACCGGCGGGACGCGCCGGTCAGCACCGACGCCACCTGGGTGGTCGAGGACGGCCGCCCCGGCGCCCAGCCGGCCTGAGCTGAGCCTGAGCGGGGCGAGGGCGCTCCGGCTCGTCGGGGCAGCTCGTCGGGGCGGTCCGGCCTGGCCCGGGTGTCGGCCGGTCGGGTCAGGGCGGTGGCGCGAGAAAGCGCAGCAGGCCCGGTCGTAGGACGATCCGGGCGGGCAGGTCCGCGATCGGGTCGCCGTCGGCGTAGAGCTGGAACGGCCGGTCTGCGTCCACCCGGATGCTGCGTGCCGGGCGCACCTCGACGTGCGCGGAGTCCACATGGCGTCCGGAGAACACCTTCGGGAACGTCGACAGGAAAGTGACCTTGCCGCACTGTGACAGCAGCACGACGTCGAGCAGCCCGTCGTCGAGCCTTGCGTCGGGTGCCAGGCGCATCCCGCCGCCGTAGTAGGCCGAGTTCGCCGCCGCCACCGTCCAGCCGACGAGTTCGCGCGGGGCGTCGTCGTCGATCTCCACGGTGAACCGGGCCGGTTTCCATGCGGCTGCCGCGCGCAACGCACCGTAGGTGTAGACCTGCTGGCCGCGGACGAACCGGGTCCGATTGGCGATCACCTGGACGTCCGAGTCGAAGCCGACGCTGGCGATGCCGAGGTAGGCCCGCCCGTTGGCCTCGGCCAGGTCGATGCGGCGCTCGACGCTGCTGGCCAGGGCGGTAGCGGCGATCACAGGATCCCGGCAGGCGCCGACGGCGCGCAGGAAGTCGTTGCCGCGCCCCCCGGGCAGCACGGCGAGCAGCCCGCCCAGGTGCGCCACGGTTTCGGCGACCCGGCCGGCGAGGCCGTCCCCGCCGAGCGCGACCGCCACCCGCCCGTCGGCCACGGCCTGCCCGGCGAGATCCGCGGCATGGTCGATGTCGCGGGTCCGCTCGACCCGCACGTCCGACGCCCAGCGCCGCAGCGCCGCGGACACGTCCGGCAGCGTCCGCGCACCTCGTCCACCACCGGCATGCGGGTTGACGATGAGCAGCAGCCGCCGCGGGTCCACCTCCGCCGCCGGCGGAGCGTCCGTCACAGGCTTCGTCATCCCTGCCAGCCCTTCTCGTTCCCGGTCCCGTCCCGGCACGCGCACAGAGATGACCGATCGTTGCCGGCGCCGGCGATCGGCCGGCGGACCTTCCGGTCCCGGGTTCTCGGCTCTCGGCGATCGGTCGACTCACCGCCGGTGAGCTTACGAGACCGCTTTAAAGATGGGTGCTTTCGGCACCGAACAGAAGGCAGGTGGCAAGTGTTTCGGTGGTGCGCAGATCCCAGAGGACGAGGTGTTCCAGCAGGAGCGTGGCCGCGTCAGCCGGCCAGAGCACAACCCACAGCCACACCCCGCAGGCTTCACCGACGAATACCGCCCGATCGGGCGGGCAGAGCACCGGCCACAGGGCGGTCGGGTGTCCGGCCGCCTCGATCTTCTCCTCGGGTTTGTCACCGATGCGTTCCGGATCCGTACCGGGCAGTCCCGCGAGCCGCGCTCCGAGGCCCGTTCCGGGTTCCTCGGCGATGATGACCATCTCGGCCGGCCCGCCGAGCGGAGACGGCCCACCGGCCGCGAACGCGGTGGCCCGAGGCCCTGTGCGCTCGTCGCCGGCCCAGGCGACCCCGCTGCCGAACCAGTGCACCGGCATCGGCCAGGGGACCCAGACCGGCGCCGTGGCCGCGTGCGCCAGGAAAAGCAGCGCCTGTTCCCGGGATGATGCCGCGACCCGGTATGGGGCGACCTCCCCGTGCTCCTCGCACCGCCACTGGCTGCTCCACAGATCAGGCGGACGAAGTGTTCGCAGGCACCGGGGACAGGCAGGAGATGTCGTCACCGGTGGGCTCCCCGGTGATACACACCACTCGACGACAGTTTCACAGCTGTGGTCACTTCCCTTTGCTTTCGTTCGTCAAACCCGTTCCGGGTGGACTACGGACGCTTCACCTCGCCCGAGCCGGGTATTGCCTGATCGGGCGGCATCAGCG
>NZ_CAAAFT010000077.1:13090-15783 GCF_900634765.1 Candidatus Protofrankia californiensis
GTCCGGAGGTCCGGAGGTTGCCGGTTGTTCGGTATCCCGATGTTGTCCCGTCCCGCGTGGCGTCGTCCTTCTGAGCGTCTTGTGCACGAAGGTGGAGTGGTGGCATCCATGGGCAAGGTCGAACCGTTCTGGGTGGCGGGTCGACCGGCGACGGGTTCGACGAACTTCGAGGTGCGTCACCCGTGGGACGGTCGTCCGATCGCCACGGTCTCGCAGCCGGACGCGGGGCAGGTGGACGCGGCGGTGGCCGCGGCCGTGGGGGCCGCGCAGGCGCTGTCCGCCATGTCGGTGCATGGCCGGGCCGCCGCCCTCACCCACGTCAGCGGCCGGATCGCCGAGCGCGGTGAGGAGATCGCCGCGCTCATCACCGCCGAGAGCGGTAAACCGCTGACCTGGGCACGCGCTGAGGTCGCCCGGGCGACGTCGACCTTCCGCTGGGGCGCGGAGGAGGCCCGGCGCTGGTCGGGGCAGCTTCAGCGGCTTGACACCGACCCGGCGGGGGTCGGGCGGCTCGCCATGGTCCGGCGCGTCCCCCGCGGCGCCGTGCTGGGGATCACGCCGTTCAACTTCCCGCTGAACCTCGTCGCGCACAAGGTCGCGCCCGCGCTGGCCGTCGGCGCGCCCGTCATCATCAAGCCGGCGCCGAAGACCCCGCTGTCGTCCCTGCTGCTCGCGGAGCTGCTTGCCGAGACCGACCTGCCCGAGGGCTCGTGGTCGGTGCTGACCGTGCCGAACGAGGCCATGGCGGATCTGGTCGCGGACTCCCGGCTGCCGGTGGTCTCGTTCACCGGCTCCGCGGCGGTCGGCTGGACGATCAGAGACGCCGTGCCCCGCAAGCACGTCGTCCTCGAACTGGGTGGCAACGCGGCGGTGCTCGTGGCCGCCGACTGGTCGTCGTCGCAGGACCTGCGCTGGGCGGCGCAGCGGATCGCGACGTTCTCGAACTACCAGGCCGGCCAGTCCTGCATCGCCGTCCAGCGGGTGTATGCCGAGCGCGGCGTGTACGAGGAGTTGCTGGGCGAGGTGACGGCCGCGGTCGAGCGGTTGCGCACCGGTGATCCCGCCGACGAAGCGACCGAGGTCGGGCCGCTGATCGATCTGGCGGCGGCGGAACGGGTCGAGCGCTGGATCGCCGAGGCCGTGGACGCCGGCGCGACAGTCGTGACGGGCGGTAAGCGGGACGGGACGTCCATCACGCCGACTGTGCTGCGGGGCGTGCCGTCCGAGGCGCGGGTGGTGCGGGAGGAGGCGTTCGGGCCGGTGCTCGTCATCGAGCCGGTCGACGGGCTCGACGACGGGCTGGCCCGGATCAACGACAGCCCCTACGGACTGCAGGCCGGGGTCTTCACCCACGATGTGACGACGGCGTTCCACGCCTACCGCCAGCTCGACGTCGGCGGGGTGATCATCGGGGATGTCCCGTCCTACCGGGCTGACCAGATGCCCTACGGCGGCGTCAAGGAGTCCGGCGTGGGACGGGAGGGCGTGCGTGCGGCCATGGACGACCTCACCGTCGAGCGTGTTCTCGTCCTCACCGGCATCGATCTGTGACCTGCGTCGGTCCGTGAACGGCGGAAGTATTTCCGCATCCGCCTGGTTGCCGCGGGTATGAGAGCTGTAGGAGTCATCGAATTCGGCGGGCCGGAGGCCCTGAAAGTCGTGGAACTGCCCGAGCCGCACGCCGGCCCCGGTCAAGTACGCATCCGGGTACACGCCGCCACCGTCAACCCCACCGACACCTTCACGCGCAACGGCGCCCGCGCGAAGGCCCTGAGCAGGAACCCTCCGCCGTACGTGCCGGGGATGGACGCCGCCGGCGTCCTCGACGAGATTGGCGAGGGCGCCAGGACCGACCTCACGGTCGGCGAGCACGTCATGGCGATCGTGCTGCCGTCCGGATCGCAGGGAGCCTACGCCGAGCAGATCGTGGTACCGGTCGAATCCGTGGTCCGGGTACCGGCCGGAGCCAGCGACGTCGAGGCGTCGACGCTGCCGATGAACGGCCTCACCGCGCGGCTGGCCCTGGACCTGCTCGCGCTGAAGCCGGGCCAGACGCTCGCGGTGACGGGTGCCGCCGGCTGTTGCGGGGGATACGTCGTCCAGCTGGCCAAGGTCGACGGTCTGCGGGTCGTGGCCGATGCCTCCGACAAGGACGAACAGCTCGTTCATGACCTCGGTGCCGACATCGTCGTCCGGCGTGGGGACGACGTCGCCGACCGGATTCTCGCCGCGGTGCCCGGTGGCGTGGACGCGCTGGTCGACGGCGCCGTCCAGAACGCGCTCGTCCTGCCGGCCGTGCGTGACGGCGGGCAGATCGCCGCGGTCCGCCCGTTCGCGGGTGAGACCGTACGCGGCATCACCGTGCACCAGGTGCTTGTCGCGTCCTACCTGCGGGAGCAGGGCAAGCTCGACCGGCTGCGCCAGCTCGTCGAAGACGGTGCCGTCACCCTGCGCGTCGCAGGCAGTTTCCCAGCGGAGCAGGCGCCCGAGGCGCACCGCATCCTGGAGGCGGGCGGTACCAGGGGTCGTCTCGTCCTCGAGTTCTGACCGGTCGGTGTGACGCCGGCCGGTCATGATGGCACTTATTACCATCGGTTATTAATTATTACTGTCAGGTAGTGGGCCGGCCGACCGGCATCACCGGATCGGCCGGCATCACTTGGCCGGCATCACTTGGCCGATGTCACCTGACC
>NZ_CAAAFT010000077.1:15808-17282 GCF_900634765.1 Candidatus Protofrankia californiensis
CACCGGATCGGCCGGCATCACTTGGCCGGCATCACTTGGCCGATGTCACCTGACCGGAGTCACCTCGACCGCGCCGAAGCCGTGGGTGGCCTGCGCGCCGACCCCGACGATGGCCGCGAACCGCGTCAGCGCGCCGAAGACGTCGGCCGCGGACGCCGTCTTCAGCAGGCGCAGCTCGGCATCGCCCACGAACCCGACCTGCCGGATCTGCTCGGTGACCGAAACCTGTCGGCTCGCGCCGGACACGGCCTCCAGGAACACCGCGCCGACCAGCTCACGCGCGCCGTCGTCGCCGATCGCCAGGGCGGCCGGAGCGTGGGCGTTCCAGCGGGTGAGCAGCGAGCGCACGATCAGCACCGGTTCGGGTAGTGGCAGGTCCCGGCCGTTGCGGGAGAAGAACGTCGGCGTGAGCATCCGCAGCCGGACGCGCCGCGTCGGCCCGGCCGACGCCAGCCGCGCGAACGGCCACGGGTCCGCGTCGAACCCGGTGACCCGCTGCTCGCACGGCCCCGAAACGGACCGTCCGCGGTGGCCAGGCCTGCGGCAGGTCGCCGTCACCGAGCCAGCCCAGCCGCCAGACCGTTGTCGCGGGAGAGCTCGCGGAACCCATGGAGCCCGCGGGGCCTGCGGAATCCCTGAGGCCCACGGAACCCCCGGAGCCTGTGGATAGCACGCCCGGGCCGGGCGAGGGCATGATCGGGCCGACCGCGAACGGCTTGGTCTCCGCGTGATGGTCGGAGTCAGCGGTTTCGAAAAGCTGCGCGGCAGCGCCGAGTAACTGGCGTGGCGACGGCGGACGTGGCGGAGTTGTGAACCTCAGCGTCAGCGAAACCGGCATAATACCCGCCCCCCATACAGCCCACACAGACCCGTAATCCTGATGCCCAGAGTAGCCGCGTCCGTTCCAACCCCTGCCGGCACTTCGTCCCATCAGGGACTTCATCCCGGGAGATCGGCCGCTTCGTGGCTATCGGACGATCCAGTAGTCGGAGCGTTCTTCCACGGTGCGGGCGCCAATGACGTGGCGTTCACTGAAGGTCGTCTCGGTGGTCGGGTAGATCCGGATCTGGTCGGTGAGAGTGTCGATGCGGTCCCGCAGCTCCGCCTTCAGCTTCCGCAGCTCGTCGGTGGAGCGGACCTCGCACTCGAACACCGACAACTGCACCCGTGGGCCATAGCCGGACAGGAGTGTGGCGACGTCCTCACGACGATGGTCGCTGACGATGTCGTAGCAGACCAGTACGATCATCGGAGTCTCACGCCTACCCTGATCACTTCCATCGTAGCGGGACGTACGGCTCGCCCGGGTCGCGCAGGGCACGCGCGAGGGCCTTGGCCTGCAACGACAGGGCGACTCGGTAGGAGACTCGTCGTCCGCTGGGTTGGTGGGTGGTGAGGGTGAGCATCCGCTTCTCGTAGGCGGTGATGAACGCGTGGCGGGCGTCGGCGGCCATCCGGCAGCCCTGGTTCGGGT
>NZ_CAAAFT010000078.1:0-2472 GCF_900634765.1 Candidatus Protofrankia californiensis
ACTCCGCAGCTTGACAGCGAAAAACATGGGATGTCTGACCTGCGCGAAGCGCTGATGCGGGCCAGGATCGCCGGCTACGACCACCTCGTCATCGACGGCACGGTCATCGAGACCGACCGGCTGCGCGTGCCCGGCCCGACCGAAGGCGTGGACCTGTGGTGGTCCGGCAAGGTCTCCAACCACGGCGGCAACATTCAGGTCCTCTCGGCCCCCGACGACGGCTGGCCACTGTGGATCTCGGACGTGCGGCCCGGCCGCGAACACGACTCGACCGCCCTGAAAGCCTCCGGCGCACTGGCGGTCCTCGAGGAGTGGACCGCCGACCCGCACGAGGTGCTGTTCGACCTCGGCTACGAAGGGTTGGGTAGCCAGGCCGGGCCGCTCGCGATCGCGTACAAGAAGCCCAAGGGCGGCACCCTCACCGACGAACAGAAGGCGCACAACCGGATCCACAACGCGCTACGCGCCGTCGGCGAACGCGCGAATGCCCTGCTCAAGGTCACCTTTCGACTGCTCCACAACATCACGATCGACCCCTGGAAGATCGGACTTGTCGCGAAAGCCGCCCTCGTCATCCTCCACACCGAGTACCGCAGGACCGCCTGACGCCCAACACACCATCACAGCATTGTTGCCACGCAACGTGACGAAACGTTGCTGGGAAAGGCTCATTGGCCGTCTCGAACAGCGCCAGGCGCGGCGTGGCAGGCGATGCCCCTGCGACCGCGCTCGCGGCCTGCGTCGACACCTGCGTTCCAGCGGCATTTCTCGCGGACGTGGGTACGAAGGCGACCCGTCGGTGTGGCACCGGGCATGATGGTGGGGGCGATCGGACTCGCCGGGTGACGGAGAAATCGGGTGCCGCCGGAACAGGTGTCGCAAAGGGTTCCGTGCGTCGGGGCGATCATCATGGACGCCGCCGGCGCGCTGCTGCTCGTCCAGCGGGCGCGGGATCCCGGACGCGGCCTGTGGTCGTTGCCGGGCGGACGGGTCGAGGCCGGGGAGAGCGACACCGCCGCGCTTGTCCGGGAGGTCCGCGAGGAAACCGGCCTGGAGGTGACCGTCGGACGGCTGGTCGGGCGGGTGACGCGGCCGGGGCCCGACGGAGCCGTCTATGAGATCGCCGACTACATGTGCGACGTCGGTGGCGGGACCCTGCGAGCCGGGGATGACGCCGCGGACGTCCGCTGGTGCGCCGACCTGCATACTGTGGCGCTCACCGCGGGCCTCCTGGAGGCCCTCGCTACCTGGGGTATCACGACGGCCCGGGACTGATCCCATCAGACCTGGGGCCGGGAGCCGGGGTGGGGCCGCGGCCGGGAAGGCGTCAGGATCCGTTGGGTACGGGACGTCCGGGCTGCTCGCCGCCGCGGGCCTCGCCGTAGGAACGCTTGGGCACCATCACCTTGCGGCGGTAGATGCAGACAAGGGTGCCGTCCTGGTTGTAGCCGCGGGTCTCGACCTGCACGATGCCCCGGTCGTCCTTGCTCTTCGACTCGACCTTGTCGAGCACCTCGGACTCGCCGTAGATGGTGTCGCCGTGGAAGACCGGCTTGACGTGCTTGAGGGACTCGACCTCAAGGTTGGCGATGGCCTTGCCGGAAACGTCCGCCACGGACATGCCGAGCAGCAGCGAGTACACATAGTTACCGACGACCACGTTTCGCTTGAACTGGGTGGTCTGCTCGGCGTAGTTCGCATCCAGGTGCAGCGGGTGGTGGTTCATGGTCAGCAGGCAGAACAGGTGATCGTCGTATTCGGTGACCGTTTTGCCCGGCCAGTGCTTGTAGACCGCGCCGACCTCGAACTCCTCGTAGTAACGACCGAACTGCATGATGTGCTTCTCCTTGCTGTCCCTGCCGCGACATGGACCTGGCGTCGTGAACCCCGATCTCGATCCTTCCAGGTCGGCCGGGTGCCTGCCCGGTTTGCGACCGGTAGACGGTCGCGATGCAACGGCAACGGGACATCACACAATGACGCGGCAGTGACGTGACGGTGAGCGTAGGGCGTCCACCCGGTGTCCTACTGGCCATGACGTCGTCACCCGGCGTTCTCCGGCTCGTCTCAGCGTGGCCATGCCTGCCGGCGTCCGTCAGGATGGGGGCGACGACGGGGATGACGACGGGGCGGGGATGACGGCGGTCGGAGTTCACCTCGCAAACGACCGTCCCGGGCACGAGACCGGGACGTAAGGAGTTGGCGATGCTGCTTGGCGTACATGTGGTCCGGTTCACCTGGCCGGGCGGAGCGGAGGCAATCGGGCCGGTCCTGGGGCGCGCCGCCCGGATCGCCGACGAGGCGGGCGTGGCCCGTCTCAGCGTGATGGACCACTACTTCCAGATGGAGGCGATGTTCCCGGCCGACGAACCGATGCTGGAGGGCTACACCACGCTGGGGTTCCTCGCCGCCCACACGTCCAGGCTGCGGCTCGGTCTGCTCGTCACCGGCGTGACCTACCGTCATCCCGGG
>NZ_CAAAFT010000079.1:0-1247 GCF_900634765.1 Candidatus Protofrankia californiensis
ACCTACCGTCATCCCGGGTTGCTCGCGAAGATCGTCGCTACCCTGGACGTGCTGTCGGGCGGACGCGCGGAGCTGGGGATAGGCGCTGCCTGGTACGACCGTGAGCACCGCGGCTTGGATGTGCCGTTCCCGCCGGTCGCCGAGCGGTTCGAGCGGCTGGAGGAGGCGCTGCGGATCTGCCGGCAGATGTGGAGCGAGGACAACGGACCCTTTGCCGGCCGGCACTACCAGCTCGCCGAGACGCTGTGCGTGCCGGCGCCGATCAGCCGGCCCCGCATACCGATCCTGATCGGGGGTAGCGGGGAGAAGAAGACACTGCGCCTGGTAGCGACCTACGGCGACGCCTGCAACCTGTTCGCCCCCTCGGTCGACGTCGTGGCGCACAAGCTCGACGTGCTCAAGGCGCACTGCGACGCGGTCGGCCGCGACTACGCGGAGATCACCAAGACGATCATCTACAACGGCGACGCGCTGGCCCGCGAGGGTACCGGCGCCTTCCTTGCCGAGGCCGAGCAGTACGCGCGGATCGGCGTCGACACCGTGATCGTCGTCCCGCCTGGCGGTGAGGCGGCGGACGCCTGGGTCGAACGGACCTGTGTCCCGGTCGTCAAGGACCTCGCCGACATCGCCGTCGCCGGCTGAGCCGATCCGATCCGGGTCGATCCGGGCCGATCTGATCGGCTCCGGTCCCGGTCCCCGAGGGGCTCCGGCGTGGGCGACGGTGTTCCCCGGACGATGTTCCGCGGAACACTGTGTTCCGCGGGACGCTGTTCTTCCGGATGCCGTTGTGTGGCCGGTGTCCCTACCGGTCGCCGGCGTCCAGACGCAGCCCGGCGCGCCGGGGATCACGCAGATCGGTGCCGGCGGCCAGCCAGCGCCGCTGCAGTTCGGCTGCCCCGTGGACCCGCTTGAACGCGGATTCGTTGGGTGTCATCGGCAGGACCGGCAGGAAACGCACCGGCGCGGGCGCCGGCCCGGGAGTCCGCGCCGGTTGCCGGCTCACGGGCTCGCCAGCCAGTGCCGGATCCGCCAGGGACGGATCTGGCAGGGACGGATCTGGCAGCGGCAGGTCAGGGATGAGCCCGCCGGGTTCGGCGACGAGGACAGCGGTGAACCCGGCGCCGTCCCACAGCGGTTCACCCAGGTCGAGGCCGGCTCCGGCAACCACCGGGACGCCTTCGACAACCGGGATCGCGGCCAGCAGGGCGAGCCGGCGGGCCACGCTGTCGCGGTGCTCCTTCAGCGAG
>NZ_CAAAFT010000079.1:1459-2564 GCF_900634765.1 Candidatus Protofrankia californiensis
TCCTTCAGCGAGAGCACCAACTCGGCACGCGGTCCCGCCGGGTCGAGCACGGGGGATGCCGGATCGCTCATCGGGGCCCTGGACATCCCGAGGGTCGCATAGCGGACGATCCCCTCCGCCGTGTGACCGAAACGCAGCACCTCGATCGGCTCGGAACCGAGAAACGTGATCTCCGCGCGGCCCGTGTCGGGGCCGAACTCCCGTATCAGGTGCGCTTCCACCCGCTTCAGCACCCCTGGACCGTCCACAGCGCCGACTCTAAAGCCAGATAATGACCCGGGGAGTTGGGCCTCCGGAGGCGTATCAGGCGGAACTGTGGATCGGGGCCGGGTCGTTACCCCGTCGGGCGCGTCTGTCGTTATGCGGAAACGGGCGGTCGCCGGGTGCCGGTCGTCGGGCGGGGAACGGTATCCGTCACGATGGCCTCGCGGGAGTCACGCCCGCGGACGTCGAACGACATGCCGATGAGCAACATGCCAGTAGGCAACAGGGCAGATGCGGAGGCCACCATGGCGCAGGTGCTGAGCAAGGGCGCGAACGCACCGTTGTCCACTACCGATGTACGGGTGGAGATCAGTTCGTCCACTCCGCTGGACATTGCCGCGCTGCTGGTGACCGCGAACGGCAAGGTCCGCTCCGATGACGACTTCGTGTTCTTCAATCAGCCCACCGGGCCGGGGGTGCGCCTTCTGCCACCGTCAGCGCTCGAGTTCACCTTGACGCAGGTACCAGCCGACATCGACAAGGTGGTCATCACCGGCAGCCTGGACGGATCCGGCCCGCAGACCTTCGCAGCCGTGAACGGGTTGCAGGTTGTGGTCCGGGGCACCCGGGGTGGGGAGCTCGCCCGCTTCGACCCGGTCGGGCTGACCGTCGAAACCGCGCTGGTACTCGTGGAGCTCTACCGGCGCCAGGGGGCGTGGAAGGTGCGCGCCGTGGGGCAGGGATACGCCTCTGGCCTTGCCGGTATCGCCACCGACTTCGGGATCACAGTGGACGACCCCGGTGGTCAGGTCGACCCCCCTACCCAGATAGTTTCCCCGCCGGCGGGGCAGCAGTGGGGAACGCCTTCGGGGCAGCCCCAGTGGGGGAGGCCCTCGGGGGG
>NZ_CAAAFT010000080.1:0-2742 GCF_900634765.1 Candidatus Protofrankia californiensis
CCCTCGGGGGGAGGGTCCCAGCGGGGTGCGCCGCCGGCCGGATCGGGAGGTCAGCCCCAGTGGGGGACGCCGTCGGGGCAGCCCGCACAACCCGCCGGGGCGGGCGGAGGTTGGGGCGCACCCCCACCACCACCGGCTCAGCCACCCCAGCCGACCCAGCCGTGGGGGCAGCCTGCACCGGCGCAGCCCGGCGGGCAGCAACAGTACTGGGGTACGCCGCAGGGCCAACAGCAGGCTCCGCCGCCCCCGCAGAGCGGTTGGGGAGCCGGCCAGCCTCCGGCCCCGCAGGGTTGGGGTGCTCCGCCGCCCCCACCGGTTACCGGCGGGGGCGGCGCGCCCGTGAACCTGGACAAGGGCCGGGTTTCCCTGCGCAAGGGCCAGAGCGTCTCGCTGGTCAAGAGCGGTGCTCCGCCCCTGACCCGGGTGCGGATGGGCCTCGGCTGGGATCCGGCATACAGCGGGCGCCAGATCGACCTGGACGCCTCCTGCATCCTGTTCGACAACCGGGGTAAGGACGTGGACAAGGTGTGGTTCATGTCCAAGAAGGGCGCCCGCGGCGCGGTTCGCCATTCCGGCGACAACCTCACCGGTGCCGGTGAGGGCGACGACGAGACCATCTTCGTCGATCTTTCCGCGCTCCCGCCGAACGTCGAAACCCTGGTCTTCACGGTGAACAGCTTCCAGGGTCAGCAGTTCACCGAGGTCCGCAACGCCTTCTGCCGGTTGATCGACGACTTCACCGGCGCCGAACTCGTCCGGTTCGACCTGTCCGAATCGAAGCCGCAGACCGGGCTCGTCATGTGCAAGGTGGCTCGTCAGCACGGCGGTCCGAACTGGACGATGACCGCCATCGGTGAGTTTCACGACGGCAAAACCGTACGCGCGATGGTCGGCCCGTCCAAGCAGTACCTGTAGGCCGGCGGCCCGGTGGTCCGGGCTGGATGTCGGGTGACGACCGGAACCGCTCCCGGTCATCACCCGACATCCGCCGGCATTTGGCCGTCTGCCGGTGTTCGGCCGTCTGCCGGTGTTGAAGTCATCCGCCGGTGTTGACGTGCGGCTTACGACAGTTTGTAGTCCCGCAGCAGCGCACGGCTGATAATGCGCTTCTGCACCTCGGACGTGCCCTCGCCGATGAGCATGAACGGCGCCTCGCGGAAAAGCCGCTCGATCTCGTATTCCTTCGAGTAGCCGTATCCACCGTGGATGCGGAAAGAATCGGTCGTCACCTCGTAGCAGTACTCGCTGGCAAGATACTTGGCCATTCCGGCCTCGACGTCGTTGCGCTGGCCGCTGTCCTTCTTGCGGGCCGCGTTCACCATCATCAGGTGGCCGGCCTCGACCTTGGTCGCCATCTCCGCCAGCTTGAAGGCGATTGCCTGGTGGTCGACGATCTGCTTACCGAAGGTCCGGCGCTGTTGGGCGTAGGCGATGGCCAGCTCGAATGCCCGGATCATGATGCCGCAGGCGCGGGCCGCGACATTGACCCGGCCGACCTCCACACCGTCCATCATCTGGTAGAAGCCCTTACCGCGGCCGTCCGTGCCGCCGAGGATCGACGATGCCGGTACCCGGTGGTTGTCGAGCACCATCTCGGTGGTCTCGACCCCCTTGTAGCCGAGTTTGTCGATCTTCCCGGGGATTGTGATGCCGCCGTGGGTGCCGAACCCGGGTTCTTTTTCCAGCAGGAACGTCGTCATGTTCCGGTAGACGGAGTCGGCCCCCTCGTCGGTCTTCACGAGAGTCGCGACGAGGCCGGCACGGGCACCGTTCGTCAGCCACATCTTCTGGCCGTTGACGAGGTAGTCGTCACCGTCGGGAGTGGCCCGGGTGGTGATCGCGGACACGTCCGAACCGCAGCCGGGCTCGCTCATCGAGAAAGCACCGCGGACCTCCCCGGTCGCCATTTTCGGCAGGAGTCGCTGCTTCTGTTCCGGCGTGCCGTGCTGAATGATGAGGTAGGCGACTATGAAATGTGTGTTGATTACACCCGACACGCTCATCCAGCCACGGGCGATCTCCTCGACGACCAGGGCGTAGGTGAGCAGTGATTCACCGAGCCCGCCGTACTCCTCGGGAATGGTGATCCCGAACAGCCCCATCTCCTTCATGGCCTCGACGATCGCCTCGGGGAACTCGTCCTTGTGTTCGAGTTCCGTGGCGTACGGCAGAATCTCCTTGTCGACGAATATACGCACAGCCGACAAAATGTCGGCCTGGACGTCGGTCAGACCGTCGGTCTGCGCGATCCTGCCCATCGTGTCCGCTTCCCCTCTCGCCGTATCGTGGCCGACCCATACCACTTCCGTACCAACCGTCGGGAATCACATGCGGGCCGTCACATACTTATGAGGAGTATCACGGCATTCGGGGACGGGCGCCAGCGACGATAACGATCATTCCCTGTCTGTCACCACCCGCACCGTCACCACCCGCACCGTCACTTCGCGACGGCGCGGGTCCCCGGTCGTGACGGCGCAGGAGCCCGCCGTCCTCCGCCCCGCGGAACGCCATCTGGATCATTACCCGTATCGGCAATCACTGCCCGTATCAGACGATATCGGCTGGATAGCGCCTAAAATAGCCCCGAGGGGGCTCGATGCGGTGGGTGTTGGCATACCCGTTGTGCCTCCGGAGGTGCGGTGCTCTCGGTTCTTCGCAAGGTCCACCAAGGGCCGGTTACCAAGGTCCACCAGAGGCCGGTTACCTGGCGGCACCTGGCTGCGGCCACCACGATGATCG
>NZ_CAAAFT010000080.1:2767-7685 GCF_900634765.1 Candidatus Protofrankia californiensis
GGCCACCACGATGATCGTGGCCGCAGCCCTCGTCCTGGCAGCCGGCTGCCGGCCCGGGGACGTGGGGACGCTGCGGGCACCGGCGTCCCCAGGTGCCACGGTCACCGCCACGCCGGGGCCGCTTTCGGCTGCGGTTGTCACCCCGCCCGGGACGCTCCCGGGCCCGGGAGCGGCTGGAAACCCGCTGGCCGGCGTCCGCTTCTACGATGATCCCGACACGTTGGCGGACGCGGCCGCGGCCCGGCTGCGCAGCCGCAGTCCCGCGAACGCGAGCCTGCTCGACAAGATCGCGGGTACCCCGCAGGCGATGTGGCTCGGTGACTGGTTCCCGACCACGCAGGTCCGCGCCATGGTCGCCGCGCGGGTCAGCAGCGCGCGGGCCGCCCACGCGATCGCGATATTCGCCGTCTACCACATACCGGCCCGCGACTGCGGCGGCTACTCCGCCGGCGGGGCGAACTCGCCGGCCGAATACCGTGCGTGGATCTCGGAGGTTGCCGCCGGCATCGGCTCGGGCCCTGCCGCCGTGGTACTCGAGCCGGACGCGATCGCCGGTGCGGACTGCCTGTCAGCCGCTGACCGGCAGACGCGCTACACGCTGATCCGTGAGGCGGGCATGCTGCTGACCCAGCACGGAGCCACCGTCTACCTCGACGCGGGGCAGCCGGACTGGCGCCCTGCCACCGAGATGGCCGGACGCCTGCGGCTTGCCGGTGTCGCCGCCGTGCGCGGCTTCGCCCTGAACACGGCGAACTTCGTCGGCACCACCGACCTGCTGGCCTACGGTGACCAGATCGTCGCCGAGCTCGGCGGCAGTGGCCACTTCGTCGTCGACACCAGCCGCAACGGGCGCGGCCCGGCTCCGGACAGGCAGTGGTGCAATCCGGCGGGGCGAGCGCTGGGAACCCGTCCGACCACGGCAACCGGTGACGAGCGCGCGGACGCGTTCCTGTGGGTGAAGGGCCCCGGGGAGTCCGACGGCACGTGTAACGGGGGCCCGCCGGCCGGTGAGTTCTGGACGGACTACGCCCTCGGACTGGCCAAGCGGGCGCCCTATTAGCAGCCCCAGCCCCAGCCCCGTCACCTCGTCGCCGTGAGCCTCAGGAGGCTTGTGAGGCTCGTTCCGGCTGGTGCCCCGTGGCGGGGCGCCGCAGATCTCGGCAGCTGGTCCGAGCAGTAAGATCGACAGTGGATCGGGCGGTGGAGGTAGCCTCGCGCGGTGAGGCCGAACTGTGAACCACACCGTGGTGTTCGGCCATGACAGCGGCACCGGCCCGGCTGTTCTGCCGGAGACTGGCGGGCCTGCTCGTCCTCGATCCCAACGGTGACGTGGTCGGACGGCTGCGGGACGTGGTGGTGATGTTGCGGCTGGGTAGCCAACCGCCGCGCGTCCTCGGGCTTGCGGTCGAGGTGCAACGTCATCCCATCTTCGTTCCGATCAGCAGGGTGACCGGGGTGGAGTCGGGTGCCGTGGTGCTGTCCTCGGCCAGGTTGAGCTGGCGCCGGTTCGCCCAGCGTCCCGGCGAGACCCTTGTGCTCGGTGAGCTCCTGGACCGGCAGGTGACGCTGGTCGCGACCGGTACCCGCGTCGTCGTGGTGGACGCCGCGATCGAACAGATCCGCGGCGGCGACTGGGTTCTCGACCAGGTCGCGGTACGGACCGGCCGGCGGCGCCGCGGCGAGGTCCGCATGGTTTCCTGGGCCGAAGTCACCGGATTCTCCCTGCCGGAGGAGGACCAGGGCGCGGCCAACATGCTCGCGGTGTTCGAGAAGCTGCGGCCCGCGGACCTCGCCTCGCTCCTGCGGGATCTGTCCGACAAACGCCGCGTCGAAGTGGCCGCGGCCCTCGACGACGAGCGGCTCGCCGACGTCCTGGAAGAACTGCCCGAGGACGAGCAGGTCGAACTGCTCGGCGGGCTCGCCGACGAGCGGGCCGCCGACGTCCTGGAGGCGATGGGCCCCGATGACGCTGCCGACCTGCTGGGGGACCTCCCCGCCGGGGAGGCCGAGCGGTTGCTGTTGTTGATGGAACCGCGGGAGGCTGAGCCAGTCCGGCGCCTGCTCGTCTACCCCGACAGGACCGCCGGCGGCATGATGACCAGCGAACCGGTGATCGTCGGCCCGAACGCGAGCGTGGCCGAGGCGATCGCGCGGGTGCGGGCGCCGGAGCTTTCCCCGGCCCTGGCCGCGCAGGTGTACGTGGTGCGTCCTCCGTTCGAGACACCCACCGGGCGCTACCTCGGGCTTGCCCATTTCCAGCGTCTGCTGCGGGAACCGCCCGGGACGCTCGTCAGCGGCATCGTCGACGTCGACATCACCCCACTGCGGCCGGAGGCGTCGCTGCAGGAGGTGACCCGTCACCTCGCGTCGTACAACCTGGTTGCCGCCCCGGTGCTGGACGACAGCGCCCGGCTGGTGGGGGTGGTCACCGTCGACGACGTGCTGGACCACCTGTTGCCGGCCGGCTGGCGGGAACGCGACCTCGACTCGGACGCCTCGGGTGCGCACCCCCCGAGCGTGGGCACCTGATGAAGATCCGCCGTCGTACGGGCAGGCTCGATCAGCCTCGCCCGTCCCGCCGGTCGGCGCTGACCCGCCGTCCCTACGAACCGGACGCCTTCGGCCGGGCCGCCGAGCGGATCGCCCGGTTCATCGGGACCGCGCGCTTTCTCGTGGTCCAGAGCATAGTGGTGGTGCTGTGGATCGGCTACAACATCATCGCACCCCGTGACCTGCGGTTCGACAACTATCCGTTCATCTTTCTGACGCTGGCGCTGTCCCTGCAGGCGGCGTATGCCGCACCGCTGATCCTGCTGGCGCAGAACCGGCAGGACGACCGGGACCGGGCCAACCTCGCGCAGGACCGGGAGCGCACCGGACGCCAGCTCGACGACACCGAATACCTCGCCCGCGAGATAGCGGCAATCCGTATCAGGGTCGGGGAACTGGCGACCCGCGACTACCTGCGTTCCGAGCTGCGTGCGGAGCTTCGGGCGCTGCTGGCCGAGTCCGCGGGGACAGACGCGGGAACAGGTGAGGACGCAGCCGCTGGGCGCCGTCGCAGCCCTGGATCGTGGGAGCGGCGATCCGAACGCCGCAACTCCACCGACCGGAGGATCTGACCGGCGCCGCCGATCGGCGGGCCTGACCGGGGGTCTGACCGGCATTCTCGACCGGAGGGTCTATGTAAGAGATCCACGACATAGCGTGAGAATGGACAGGGCGATTTCAACCCCGCGCGGCCCGAGTTCCCGCGACCAGGCTGTGATGATCTCGTTTTCCCGCTGGTGCTGGATGCGCGGACCGCCGTCCGAGGAACGCAGCGCCTGAATCTGACGGGATATCTCCAGGCGTGCGCCGACGAGCGCGCGAAGCTGGACGTCGATCTCGTCGATGGTCTGCCGGCCGTCCGCGATCGAGGAGATCGTCGGTGCCGGCGTGACAGAGGGGAGCGCGTGGCTTGTCATCTGGGCCCTTTTCGTTCGGGACCCGGTCATCCCAGAGCCTGGCAGGCCCGGGGAGAGTCCGGGCCTTGAGTCTCGGCGTGTCGCGTCAGATACGCGGCAGTGCAGGGACCGTGCCCGGCCCCTGGTAAAAATGATCCGGCGATCTGCTCGCGCGAAGCGCGCAGACAAGAGATCCACCGGGCATGGCCACCAGCATGCCAGTCGAGATTGCCATCGTCCAGTGCTCCATACGGCTCCCACCGTGACCTCACACGGATGAGACGTCACACGGATGTCACGCGGATGCCGCACGGATGTCGCCGACGAGGCAGGCGTCCGCGGGGAGAGCCGGTGACCCTGCGGCCACCGGGACAGCATCGGGACGGATGAGAGGATCGTTTCGTGGACCAGTTGCAGTTGGACGGCATGCCGCGGCGGCTGTTCGTGTGCACCCCGTCGAAACTGTCCGCATTCGCGGAATGTCCCCGCCGCTATCGGATGGCTTATCTCGACCGTCCGGCGCCCCCGAAGGGGCCGCCGTGGGCCCACAACTCCCTCGGTTCCAGCGTGCACAACGCCCTGCGGGCCTGGTGGGACGAACCGCTGGCCCGCCGCACGCCGACCCGCGCCGCCCACCTCGTCCGCCTGTTGTGGATCACGGATGGCTGGCGGGACGCGGAGCAGTCCGCGAGCTGGCGGGAGCGGGCCGCGGAGATGATCGGACGCTATGTGGCCACCCTTGACCCGTCCCGTGAGCCCAGGGCGGTGGAGCGTCAGGTTGCCGCGCGCACCGAACGGCTGGCCCTGTCCGGGCGGGTCGACCGGCTTGACGACCGTGACGGCGAACTCGTCGTCGTCGACTACAAGACGGGACGCCGTCCGCCCACCGATGACGACGCCCGCACCTCCCAGGCGCTGGCTCTCTACGCGCTGGCGGTGTCCCGTACGCTGCGCCGCCCTTGCTGGCGGGTTGAGCTGCACCATCTCCCCACCGGCACCGTGGCGGGCGCCGAACACGACGAGGCGTCGCTTCGCCGCCATCTTGGACGGGCCGAGGCGCTGGCCGACGATGCCGAACGGGCGGGCGAGGCACTGCGCAGCGGTACTGGACCCGACACGGCGTTCCCGCCGCAGCCGAGCCGACTGTGTTCCTGGTGTGACTACCGGCGGCACTGTCTCGAGGGCCGCGCCGCCGCGCCCGACCGCGAGCCCTGGGACGCTGTCGCCGACCGCGAGCCCGGCTGAGCCCAGCACCCTCCGGGGCCTCCGGCCACGAGAAGAATCATGGTCGGGTGGCCTTTGGCCGGTCGGGACCTGCCCGTTACCCGGCCTGCCGGCAGGCGCTGGGCCATGATGGCCTGGTGACAGAGCGAGTGAGTGCTGGTCAGTCGAATACCGCTTCCGCGGTTGCCGATTCCACGGTTGCGCTGTCGGATGCCCGTTTGGCGGATGCCCGTTTGGCGGATGCCCGT